>JAITGB010000267.1 GCA_031280945.1 Spirochaetales bacterium | reverse complement strand
CATCGCGGCTGCGGCAAAAACAAAGTCCGGCGGCAAGCTCGTTATTAACGACTTTCCCGCGGCCCAGCTTGGCAGTGAGACGGACATCACCAACGGGGGTGTCAACGGTACTATCGATATGGTAATTTCCGGCTGCGGGGAAATCGGCAAGAGGTATACGCCCATTGCTATTATGGACGGGCCTTTCCTCTTTTCGGGCTATGAACACGCCCGCAAGGTTTTCGACGGGCCTATCGGCAAGGAAATGTGGGACGGGTGCCTGAAAGCTACGGGCCTGCGCTACCTCCGGGCCAACTACTACGGCGCGCGCAACCTCACCACCAAGAAGCCCATCAACATTCCCGACGACCTCAAAGGCATGAAAATCCGCGCTCCCGAACAGCCGATGAACGTTGCGATTGTGCGGGCCATGGGCGCCCAGCCTACTCCTATGGCTCTTTCGGAGGTGTACCTTGCCCTCCAGCAGAATGTTGTTGACGGGCAGGAGAATCCCATCCCCACAATTTACAGCCAGAAATTTCAGGAAGTGCAGAGCCACATCAATATGACGCGGCACATGACCCAGTTCCCCATTCTTTTCATCAATGAGAAGATTTATCAGGGGCTTGCGCCTGAACTGAAAAAAGCCCTTGATGACGCGGTAAAGGAAGTGGGGCCGTCAATCGACAAGGCCATCAGTGACGACGAGGACCGTCTTTTGAAGGAGATGCAGTCCAAGGGCATGACGGTTGTACAGCCCAACATCGACGCCTTTGTCAAAGCGACCGCCGGCGTGTACAAGGAATTCGAGAAAAACTGGGGCCCGGACCTCTACGGCAAGATTCAGTCCCTGCGCTAAAACTGTGTACGCCGCGTTTTTACGGCAATTTTTGTCCGTAAAAACGCGGTCCTGGTAAGAAGAATTATGAATCAGGAGGGCGCCGGATAAGGCGTCCCCCTGTGAAAGAAAAGAAATCTGCCTTAAGCTTCTTGCGCGGAGAAGCGGATGGAGAGTTTTATCCGTATTTTTTTTCTGTGGGGGAACAATGAAAATCTTTGATATACTGAATAAAATTGAAGAAAGCTTCATTATGGTGTGCTTCGCCATTATGGGCTGTGTGCTTGCACTACAGATTTTTATGCGCTACGTGATGAATCTGCCTCTTATCTGGAGCGAGGAGCTTGCGAGGTATATTTTTGTCTGGGCCACCTTTATAGGCGTGGGCTACGGGGTGCGTAAAAGAATCCATATCAGCATGGAATTCTTTTACTCGCGGTTTCCCCGCAAGGTGAAACTTGCCGCTACTCTGGCTACGAACCTTCTGTGTATTCTCATTTTTGTGTACCTTATTCCCTTCGGCATCGAGACTGTAAAAACCCAGTGGTACATAGATTCTTCGGCCATGCAGATACCCATGAGCTGGGTTTTCGCCGCTGTTCCCATAGGCTGTTTTATCGTAACACTGCGCCTTATAGGCGATACTGTGCGCGCTATTTCTACAAAAGGAGAAAACCTATGATACTCCTCCTGGGTTCTTTTTTCCTCCTCCTTATCCTCAAGGTGCCTGTGTCTTTTTCGCTTTTGACAAGCTCCGTTCTTTACCTCATGTCGCAGGGTATGCCTCCTTTTATGGCTGTAATCAGAATGGCTATGGGAGTGGGGGATTCTTTTCCTCTTATGGCTGTTCCTTTTTTTATCCTTGCGGGGGCCATAATGAATACGGGCGGGATTACAACCCGCATCTTCGACTTTGCGGACAAGGTCTGCGGCCATATCACGGGCGGCCTGGGACACGCGAATATCCTTGCGAGCATCATTTTTTCGGGTATGTCGGGAACGGCGATTGCGGACACGGGCGGCCTGGGAGCCATTGAGCTGAAAGCCATGAAGGACGCGGGCTACGACGACGACTTTAGTCTTGCCATAACGGGCGCAAGCTCTATTATAGGCCCCATTATTCCGCCCTCGGTTCCCGCCGTTGTTTTCGGGGTTGTGGGCGGGGTGTCCATTGGGCGGCTCTTTATAGGCGGTGTTGTTCCGGGCCTCATTATGGGTTTTTCCATGGGGCTTTTCGTGTACTTTCAGAGTAAGCGGCGGGGCTATCCGAAAAAAAAGTGGGTTTCGCTGGGAAACTTTTTGTGCGAGCTTGTGAGTTCTACGCGGAAATCTTTCTTTGCCCTGCTCACTCCTGTTGTGATAATTGGCGGTATCTTTATCGGCGTTATAACTCCCACGGAGGCGGCCATTCTCGCGGTTGTGTATTCCCTTATCCTCAGTATAGCCTACGGGGATTTCAAGAAAGAACATTTTGCCAAAGTCCTGCGGGAAACCGTAGACGGCACGGTGAGCGTTATGTTTATCGTAAGCTGCGCCTCAATCTTCGGCTACATTCTCGCTTCGGAGCAGATTCCCCAAAAAATGGCGGATTTTTTCCTGACGACCATACCCAACAAGTACATCGCCCTCCTCGTTATTAACATTCTGCTTTTAATAGCGGGAACTTTTATGGAAACCATTTCCGCCATTACGATTCTTACTCCGGTGCTTGTGCCCGTGGCCGTTGGTTTTGGCATTGACCCTGTTCACTTCGGCATCGTCATGATTTTGAACCTCATGATTGGCCTTATGACGCCGCCCGTGGGAATGGTTTTATACGTACTGTCCGGCGTTTCAAAGGTGCCTTTTGAGGATATTGTCAAGGCCATTTGGCCTTACATAATTGTCCTTACCATTGTGCTTTTGATTATAACCTTTGTTCCGGCTATCGTGCTGTTTTTGCCCGACTTGATTTTTGCGGCCTCCTGATGAAGCCGGCCCTCGTGGTGATGGCCGCCGGACTGGGTTCCCGGTACGGCGGCATAAAACAGATTGAGGGCGTGGGTCTTGCCGGTGAGGCGATTGTTGACTACTCCGTTTTCGACGCCCTGCGCTCTGGTTTTGGGAAAATCGTTTTTATTATCCGACGGGAGATTGAAGAAGATTTCCGTGCCTTTGCCAGAGGCCGCTTCACAGGCTGCGATATTCGCTATGTGTATCAGGAGGTGGACGGCCTTCCTCCGGGTTTTTCGGCCCCTGCGGGCCGCGTGAAACCCTGGGGAACCGCCCACGCTGTTCTTGCGGCCCGCCCTGAGGCGGACTGCCCCTTTGCCCTGATTAACGCCGATGATTTTTACGGCAGGGACGCCTTCCGCCTTATGGGAGAGTGGCTCTCCGGTGCGGACTACTCCGCAGCGGACTTTGCCATGATAGGCTACAGGCTTTCCAACACCCTTTCGGAGAATGGCTCTGTGTCGCGGGGAATTTGCTGGGCCGAGGGAGGCTTTCTCCTTTCGGTTGAAGAACACACGAAAATCGAAAAAACGGGAAGGGAAGAAGGCCCCGCCATTGTAAGCCGGAGGGAGAGCGGAAATATTCCCCTTACGGGCAGCGAAATCGTGAGCATGAATATGTTTGGCTTTACGCCCCGGCTTTTTCCCCTTCTGGAAGGGGAATTCCGCGCTTTTCTTGAAACTCGCGGGGATAGCCTCACAGCCGAATGGTACATACCCTTTGCCGTCAACGCCCTCATTGACCGGGGCGAAGCGCGCATGAGGGTACTGCCCTCGTCCGCCGCCTGGTTCGGCGTAACCTACAGGGAAGATAAACCCGCCGTGCAGGCAGGAATTCG
>JAITGB010000026.1 GCA_031280945.1 Spirochaetales bacterium | reverse complement strand
GGACTGGTCGCAATCCCTTCGGGATTGCTGCTCGTCCATGCAGCCTGGATAGAAGCGGAAATCCCGCAGAAAAGCCGAAGGCTTTTTGAGGAATTGGAGCGGATAGCCCGGTTTTTTGCCTTGCGGATTTTGCGGAGCAAAATCGCGCTGGGCAAAAAATGCGCCCCAAAATTTTATATGCGCTGGCCCTGGAAGCCCCCCGCTTTGACATACAAACCTTTGTGTGGTACTTTTTTATGTACTGTCCGCGCGGCGTACAAAGGAGAAACCCATGCCCCTAAATACCAAAGATTACAGAATCGATTCAAATAAAACCGTCAAGCTCGCCGCGTTTCCCACCCGCTACGAAGGCAAACTCGACAAAGAAGAAGCCCTCGCGCTGTTCGCCAAACTCATCGAAAAGTTCAAGGAGCTTCAGGCGCTTTTGTACGCGGACGGCGGAAAGGCGCTTCTGGTTGTCCTGCAGGCAATGGACGCCGCGGGCAAGGATTCGACAATACGAAACGTGTTCGGGCCCATCAACCCCCAGGGCTGCAAAGTTGTATCTTTCAAAAGCCCCAACGCCGCGGAGCTTGCCCACGACTTTTTATGGAGGATTCACCAGAACATTCCGCGTAAAGGCCACATAGGAGTTTTTAACCGCTCGCATTACGAAGACGTACTCATCGCGCGCGTGAAGGAACTCGTACCCAAAGAACAGCTCAAAAAACGCTACACCCACATAAACAATTTTGAATCGCTTCTCACAGACGAAGGCACACGGATTGTTAAGTTCTTCCTCCACATTTCCCCGGATTATCAAAAGGAACAGCTCCAGGAGCGCCTCGACACGCCGGAGAAACTCTGGAAGTTCAGCCCTTCCGACATTCCCGAGCGTATGCACTGGGACGAGTATCAAAAAGTCTACGAAACCGCCATCGAAAAATGCTCATCTCCCGAATCTCCCTGGTACATCGTGCCCGCCGAGAGAAAATGGTTTCGCAATCTCCTCGTGGTACAGGTTCTCGTTGACACCCTCGCCTCCATGAACCTAAAATATCCCGAAGTTACATTTAACCCAAAAGAAATAAAAATTCCTTAAGACTTTTGAAAAATTTGGGCGTATCCCAAGCGCAATTTTCCTTCGGAACCCGCCGCCGTTTCACGGCGGCGGCAAATCTTTCTCTGTCATAGCCCCCTCACCGGACAAGGCTTCCACCCCTTCCCGCCTCAATTTTTCAAGAACATCCCCGCCCGCGCTGCGGATTACAACTTTCCTTTTTTCCCAGACAGGCTCCTTCAAAAGAACCCGAATGGCCCGCGCCGCTCCCGTTGAAAGCAGTGTAACTTTTTCAAAATCAAGCGAAATGCCTGTATTTTCCCCCTCCAACTGCCTGAGTTCGTTCTCCAGAATCGAAACAGTCGAACCGTTTATCTGCCCCGCAAGCGAAAGGGTAATTCCCTCTGCGGCTTCGTCTTTGCGTATAATAACGAGTTTCTCTTCCTTGACAAAAAGTTTGATGAACCCCGTCATCTCAAAAACTTCCTTCACCGCATCATTTATGTTTCTTACGATGAGTTTGCCGTTCCTCTCTTTCATCGCTTTTTGAATCTGCAAAAGAACACGCAGCCCCATGCTGGACACAAAAGACACGTCCGCAAAATCCAGAGTTACCTCCAGTATTTCGCTGCCCCACTGTTTCATCTTTCTTTCAAAAAAAGGAGAATTAACGGTATCAAGCCGTCCTGAAAGAATTACAAGAAGCTGTGAACGCGAAGGCCTCTCTTCATGTATTGTCATGCTTCCTCCCGCCTCTCTGGCCGCCAGGATTTACTGATTTCCAGACGATTCCGCCCGTCTTCGTACCTGTACTGAATACTATCCATCATGCGTTTTACAATCAATATCCCCAGCCCGCCCACGGGCTTCTCCTCAAAGGGCAGATTAATATCCGGGTCATCGTGTTCCAGAGGATTGTAGGGCCTGCCCCTGTCGCTAAAAACAATGCTGACCCTCACCTCCTCACCCAAAAAAGAAGAAGAAACCTCAACGTCAACCTCCCCGGAGCCAGGACTGTAGGCGTAGTTCGCTATATTAACGAAAATCTCCTCAACGCACACCTCAACCTGTTTGTACGTTTTTTCAGGACACGCAAAAGCCCGAAGACGCTTCCCGATAAAACTCTGAAGCTCATCAAGCTCCGCGACATCCGCTTTAAGGCATAGACGCCTTACCGGAGAGTTTTCCCCAGGTTCTTTTTGGCCCCCCCCCCGCGTGAAGCTCAAAGCCAGCATCGTAATATCGTCGGACTGTTCGGCCCCGCCCGTAAAAAAACCTATGTCATCCTGAAGCCTCGGAAGAAGCTCCCGCACAGAAAGGCCGCCGTTCGCATCGAGAAAATTCTTGAGCCGGATTTTGCCGTACAGGTTCTCTTCCCCGTCCGCCGCCTCGGTAACTCCGTCCGTATACAGGAAAAGAATATCGCCCGCTTCAAGCTCAACGCTGTTACTGTGGTAGACAGTATCGTCCATTCCCGCAAGAAAAAGCTCAGGGGGGCCGGAAAGAAACCTAAAATCCCCTCCCCCCGTTTTTACAAGGGGCGGATTATGCCCCGCGTTTACGTATTCCAGCCGGCCCCGCGAAGTCTCAAAAATTCCCAGCCAGAGGGTAACAAACATATCCGCCGTATTATTGCTGCATAGCTGCCGGTTTATGGCCGTTAAAACCTTCGCCGGGGACTCGCCTCCCTGCACCGAATTTTTTATGAGGGTTTTCGTAATCGCCATAAAAAGAGCAGCGGGAATCCCCTTGCCCGACACGTCCGCGATAATGACCGCGAAACGCTCATCATCGATAAAAAAGAAATCGTAAAAATCTCCCCCCACTTCCCGCGCCGGACTTATGAGGGCATACAGGTCGAACTCATTCTTTTTTCCCGCAAAGGGCGGAAACTCGTAAGGCAGCATACTCGTTTGAATCTGCCGCGCAACGTCAAGCTCCGTAGCTATTCTTTCCTTCTCCGCCGTAACAAGGGCAATTTTTTCAATATGTTCGCGCAGCCTCCCTGTCATAACATTAAAGGATGCGGCAAGCTGTTCAATCTCGTCTCCGGTTTTTATGACAACCTCGCGCTCAAGGTTTCCCGCGCTTACCTCGCGCACCCCCTCGTTCAAGGCAAGAATGGGCCGCGTTATCGCCGTGGAAAAACGCACCGAAAAAAAAGCGGCGGCGGACAAGCTCACAAAAAGCATACACCCTATAAGGCCCGCCATGACAAAAATATACCTGTCCATAATCTTCTGCGCGCCGCCGGTTAAAACAAGAATACGCTCCTTTATAAGCTCACCCGGAGAGGTAATCTCCCGCTGGGGAATGGCAACCCCAAGGCTCCAGCCCAAAGTGTGTATGGGCGAATACGCCGCATACACAGGCTCACCCTGAAGTTCAAGCTCCATCATGCCCGTAGCTCCCAGGGTCATGCTCAGGCCCAGGCTCCGAAGGCGCGGGCTGGAACTTTCAAGGTAGTTCTCCCCGCGTATGGCCCCGCCTGAGTCAATTTTAACATCAACGCTTCCCGGCGAAAGAATTTTCATTCCCGCCTTGTTCAGGAGAAACACGTAACCGGAATGACCTACCTTCGCCGATTCAAGAATACGCAAGAAATCGGTGAGTAAGGCTGTACTGTGCGCAACACCCTTAAAAACCTCCCTTCCGCCGGAGCGCTCGTAAAAAGGCATGGAGCAGGAAAAGGCAACGCCCCGCCCCCTCACGTCCGCGTATACGTCCGTCCAGTACAGCCTGCCCTCCTCTTTCGCTCCACTGTAGCCGTCATACTGGCGGGGGTCAAAACTCACAGAAGGCCAGGGAAAAGCATCCATGGCAATAATATAGCCGGACTCACCTCCAATCGCGCTCGTAACGATACCCCTGTCAACAACGGTAATCTGCCGCAAAAAAGAGCCTATATTGCCCATGAGGTCAACTTCCCGCCGAATATCCTGGAGCTGTACGCTGGGAGCGGTATGCACATAGGGTTCAGGAGGAGACATCCCCCCCGGAGGAAGAAAAGTCAAAGAATGAGGACGGTAGGTTTCCCTCCGCGTATAAATAGAGGAGGCAATATCCGCTGCCATGCGCGTATTGTTTTCGATTTTAAGAAGTTTCTCGTCGATAATAAGGGCCATATCCTCCGCGATTTGCTCTATATTATCCACCACCTGCTGCTGTAAAGCGCGGGAACTGATGCCCGCGCTGCTCTCGCCCAGAGTTCTGCTGTTTGAAAGAACGGTGCTGCGTATTCCCGCCACAGAGAGAAAAAATAAAACGCTCAAAACAAGAATCAGCACAAGGGAAATACAGAAAATCTCCAGAAGAATACGGGTTTTCAGCTTCACTATTTACTCCGGTTTCCCCGCACGGTCTTTTCGGCAACCGCCTTTTTTAGTTCTTCCATCCAGGGGTATGAATCAAAAAGCCCTGCCTCCTGCCCCCAGCCCGGCACAACAGAAGCGATATTCGCCATAGTAATGGAAGGGCTCAAACTCACGGTATGGACGTTCTGCACATTGAAATTATACGCCTGAGGCGTTTCTTCTCCCGCGAGCTTTGCCGCAAGAAGCCTTATGTTGACGATGCCGATGAGTTTCGGGTCAACGGCCGCTGTGGACACCCATATATGAGGGTTGGCAAGCATGAGCTTCATGTCATCGTTTGAAATATCTATGCTTGCCATAATAATATCCCGCCTTCCCGCGTCCGTTAGGGCGTCGATGCAGCCTTTGGCAAACTCATCGTAGGAGGCCCATATCGCGTCAACCGAACCCGGGGGGAAACGCGCAAGAAGGGCTGTAAGGGCCTCCCGCGTACCGCTGCGGGCAAAAGAAAAATCGCGGGGACTAATATGCGCGATTTCGCGGATTTTCCCTTCCTGCACAAACTCGTTGTAGACAAGAAGCCGTCTGTCCAAAGGCGGCATTCCCGGCCCGGACCATACGCGAATCACCCTCACGGGGAGCCTGTCGGAGGGAAAGTAGGACACGATGGAATCAAGGGAAATACGCGCAAGGCGGGAATCCTCCTGGGCCGTACTTGTAACGCCCGCGAGAATGGGTTTACTCGTATCTCCGTCCTCGTAGGGAATAGCGTCAAAGGTAACTATCTTTATGCCCTTCTCCGCTGCGCCTTTGAGAGACGTATAGGTAAAATCCGCTTCGCCGTTGGAGAGAATAAGGCCGTCGTAATCCGCTTCGGTAATCCGCGCGAGAAGGCTGCGGCACATATCACGGTTTCCGTCCGTAACAAAAGTATCGACCGTAAAGCCCAGGGCCCGCCCTTCGGACACGCAGCCCTCCAAAAACTGCCGCGTATGGTCTCCCGCGGCGAGGTTGCGGACAATCGCCACTTTGACAATGCCGTCCGCCATAGCCTCCGGCATAAACTGCGCGAGAAGCTCCTGGGGCTCCGCGCTCTCACGCGGAGGCTCTCCGCCTGCGCAGGCCGCGAGCACTACGAATACTAAAGAATACAAAAAGCTTTTCATATACACCGCCGGAAAGAGCTTGCCTCAGTATAGCCCTCCGCGCGGCCTTGTGCAAATGAGAAAAAGCGCAAAAACTTTGCCCAGGGCTACTGCATTTACTTTTTTTGAAGATTTATGGCGCATTTTTTGACGCTGCGCGTCAAAAAACTGGGCTTTGCGGGGCTCCGGTCTTGGCCTATCGGCCAAGACGCCTTCGGCCCCCTCCAATCCCTTGCGCGCCAAAGGGCTAACAGAAACCCTGCGTGCGTTGACACTTTTTATTTTTTGTGGCAAACATTATTCGATACCGCCTGTCAATGAAGACAGCTATGAGGATATGAAGTCCTATTTTTGTTAATTGAACGCTCCGCGCCAAAGAACAGTTTTTTTGACGCTGGATGTTCAGGAGGAAAACAATATGATAGGACGAAAGATTCTGGCAGGTCTTATTGCCTGCGCGGCGCTCATTTCTGGTTGTTCGAAGACGCAAACAAGTCAAGGCACTGCCCGAAGCGGGGAAGGCGGTTTTGAAAACGAAGAGGCTGCGGGGCGGACTATTTACGTCAGCTATGGCGGCGGACTGTGTACAAGCCCTATGGCATTGGCCGCCTATTTCGGTTTTTACAAGAACGAAGGCCTGAACGTAGAAATTGTAAAAGTAGAGTCTGAAAAGGAAGCTCTTGTTACCGGAAAAATTGATGCCGCCGGCGGTTTTATGGC
>JAITGB010000216.1 GCA_031280945.1 Spirochaetales bacterium | reverse complement strand
CCCAAAACCGCTTTTCTTGGACGCCCCCCGCCCGGGGGGCGCGGGGGGGGGGGCGGGGGGTGGGGGGGCGTTTTTTGCGCACAAAAAGCCGCACCTGCGCAAGGGATAGAAGCGGAAAGCCCGCAGAAAATTGACTGAAGGCAATTTTTGAGGACTTGGAGCGGATAGCCCGGTTTTTTGCGGCTGTGCCGCAAAAAATGCGCCCAAAATCCTGAAAATCTTTTCCGGCTGTCCGGGCAAAAATTCAGAATTCGCGTAAAACTTCCCGATATATTAAGGATTATGAAAAATCTCGTTGTTATCAATGTTGGGGATGGGCAGTGTTTCTCCCGCAGGCTGGGGGGGCGGAGCGTTTTTGAGCGCGTTCTTGATTATGCAAGGCGTTTTGGGCCGGGCGGGGATGTGGTTGTGGCGGGTTTTGGGGATTTTCCGGGGGAGGAGGGGCTGCGGCGCGTGGTTTTTGAGGGGCCTACGGACAGGGCTCTTGTGCGGGCTTTGTCGGATGTTTCGGCGGGCTATGATAACATTGTGTATGTCTGGGGCGATTCGCCTTTTCTGGACGGGGATTTGAGTCTGCGTATGCTGGAGAATCACGTGAGGTATTTTGCCCACTATACTTTTGCGGACGGATATCCATTGGGTGTGGCGCCGGAGATTGTGTCCGTGCGGACGCTTCCTGTTCTTGCGGCTTTGTGCAGGGAGCCTTTTGGGGTTTTGGGCCGCGAGACGCTTTTTACGCTTATTCAGAAGGATATTAATGCTTTTGACCTTGAGACGGAGCTTTCGCCGAAAGATATGCGGCTTCTGCGGGCTTCGCTCACGGCTGATACGCGGCGGAATTTTCTTGTGTGCGAGAGGCTTGCGGCCCTTGTTCCTTTTGCGCCGGAGGGGGGGGCGGACAGCGGGGAGGTTCTTCGCGTGCTTGAGGAGAAGCCGGAGATTATGCGGACTCTTCCGGCCTATGTTGGGGTGCAGATTACGGGGGGCTGTCCGCAGTCGTGTGTGTTCTGTCCGTATCCTCGTATGGGGGCTTCTGCCGGGGGCGAGGGCGGCGGGGCTGGGACTGGAACGGGGACGGGGGCTATGCCTGTGGAGAGGTTTGAGCGTATTGTGGAAAAGGTTGAGGCTTTCTGCGGGGACGCTGTGATTGGGGTTTCCTTGTGGGGGGAGCCGTCCTTTCATGGTGAGTTTGCGCGTCTTGCGGAATGTGTGGCAAAGAGGGGGAACCTCAGTCTTCTTGTGGAGACTTCGGGTATTGGCTGGTCAGATGAGGCGCTCAGGGAGACTGTGGGGCTTCTGGGAGAGAGGGTTACTTTTATTGTTTCCCTTGATGCGGCGGAAGCGGGGTTGTACGAGAGGCTGCGGGGGAGGGGTTTTGAGGAGGCTCTGGGGAGGGTGCGGTTTTTTCTTGATGAGTTTCCCGAGAGGCTCTACGTGCAGGCTCTTCGCATGATGGATAACGAGGAGAGTATGGAGAGTTTCTACAGGGCCTGGAAGGAAAAAACGCCGCGTCTTATTATCCAGAAGTACGACTGGTTTTGCGGTTTTCTGCCCCAGCGCAAGGTTACGGACCTTTCGCCTCTTTCGAGGTTTCCCTGCCGGCACTTGCAGAGGGACCTTTCCATTTTGATGGACGGGACGGTTCCCCTGTGCCGCGAGGACATCACGGCGGGCCGTGTTCTGGGGAATATTTTTTCGGATAGCCTTGAAACTATTTGGCAGAGGGGCGGGGTTGCCTACCGGGAGCATCTTCAAAAAAACTATGGGGGGATATGCGGGAACTGCGATGAATACTACACCTATAACTTCTAAATTCGCTCCGGCGACCTATACGGTTGTGGGGGGGCTTTCGGCGGAGGCGAGGCGGTCTTCCGCGGGGGTTTCGATTATCCTTCTCAACAGGGGCGGTTCGGTGAGCCGCGCCGATGCCCTTGAGGAATTTGAGAGGCTCCACGCTGATGAGATTATTTCGGTGGAGGGGCCGGGCGGTTCGTGGGCTGTTGAGTCTCTTGTTTCGCGTTTTCCGCGTGTGCGTTTTCTCCTTCTTAAAGAGGCTGCAAATCCGGGGGAGAGCATCAATATAGCTATGGAGGTGGCGGCGAGTCCTCTTGCGGCGGTTTTCTGGAGCGGTATGAAGGTGTCGCCTCTGGGCTTTCCTGAGACGGCTCTTTCGGCTCTGAAGGAGAGGCCCCTTTTGTGCGCTGCGCCCTGGTTTTTCGACAAAAAGAACGAGGTTCTGCCCTGTCTTCCGTTTCCGGCTTTGCACAAAAAGACTTTGAAGGTGCTTTCTCTTGTTCCTGAGGGGGACGAGGCTCCGGCTTTGTTTCCCTACGATTACTGCGGAATCTACCATAGGGAAAAATTTCTTTATATTGGAGGCTACGACTGCCGCATCAGAAATTCCTACTGGCAGAAGCTCGATTTTGGTTTTCGCTCGCGGCTGTGGGGGGAGAGTATTTTCCTGCAGAGGCTTTTTATGGTTACGGCGATTGATAATCCTCCTGTGGAGAATACTGCCGCGGACAGGGATTACAGGGCTTTTTTCCTGAAAAACCTTGCGGTGCGCGTTTCGGGCGGCAGGGCGAGTCTTCCGGGGGGGGAGTTTTTCCCTTTTTGGTTTCATTCCCGCTGCGGGATTTTTACGGCCATAGGGGAGTTCCGCCGCGCGCGCAGATGGGTGGAGGAAAACACAGAGCGCTTTACTCAGGGCAGCCGCGAGGCTGTTGAGGTGTGGGAGAAAACAGGGGAATGACGGGCGTTTTTCTTCAGGCGCGCATGGATTCTTCCCGTCTTCCGGGAAAGGCTCTTCTTCGGCTTGCGGGGAAGCCTCTTCTTCTTCACGCTATGGAGAGCCTGAAAAAAGTCAAGGCGGATATTCATGTTCTTGTAACCGAGGAGGGGAGCGTTCAGGCTTTTCGTCCTCTGGCGCGGGAGGCGGGTTTTGAGCTTTTCGCGGGAGATAAGCTGAATGTTCTCAGGCGGTTCTGCGATGCTCTTACTTTTTTTCCCGTGGACACGCTCATACGGGCAACGGGGGACAATCCCCTTGTGTCGTGGGAGATGGCATCCCGTCTTATAGAAGAACACAAAAACATGGATGCGGATTATTCGGGTTTCTTCGGCCTGCCTTTGGGCTGCGGGGTGGAGGCCGTGCGCCGCGAATGTCTTTTGCGCGCGGAGAGGGAGACAGGCGAGCCCTACGACAGGGAACACGTTACGCCCTACCTGTACAAAAATCCGGGGCTTTTTGCCCTGCACAGGCCCCTTGCTCCGGCGGCTTTCCGCAGTTCTTTTTCCGTGTCGGTCGATACCCAGGAGGATTTTGACAGGGTGGCGGCGGTGTTCGCGGCCATTTACCGGGGCGGGCCTCCGGCCCTGGATGACCTTATGGGCTGGCTGCGCGGCGAGAACGGTGAGAGCGGCGAGAAATCAGGCGGCTTTCAGGAGGCGATTGCGTGAAAAAAGTCCTCCTCGTTCCTTCGGTAAAAAAGGGGGGCGGAACAGGCCACATCAGACGCTGCATCAGGCTTCTTCTGTCTTTGGGAGATGAGGCCCGTATACTCGCGCCCAAGGAGGGGGGGGCGGACAGATGGAGCGCGGCGGAAATTATTGAACGCTTTGCCCCAGATTTAGGGGAAGGGCGTTTTGCGGCGGATTCTTCGGGGGAATGGGATTTTCTCGTCTTTGACAGGAGAGAAACCCGGAGGGACGAGTTTTTCCGTATAGCGGGCCCCAGGCCCGCCCTGGGGCTTGACGAAGGAGGACAGGCGCGGCCCCTTTTTACCTGCCTTGTCGATACTTTTCCGCGCCTCCTTAAAGGTCTTGAACCGAATATCGCGGAGGAGGGCTTTATCGCCGAAGGCTGTCCAAAACCCCTCTCGCCGCCCCGCGCCATACGGCGGGTTCTCCTCAGTTTCGGCGGCGAAGACCCCTCAGGGCTCACAGAGCTCACTCTTGAGGCCCTTCTCCGGCAGGGCCTCAAGGCCGGGGACATCGGCCTTGTTATTGGCCCTGCCTTTTCCGGCCCGCTTCCCGGACACTCCGGCCCCGTATATCCCGGCCTGGAAAACATTCGCCCCCTTTTCGCCGCGTACGACTGCGTTTTTACCTCCTTCGGCATAACGCCCTACGAGGCTCTCAAGGAGGGCCGTTTTCCCGTTCTTGTTAATCCTTCCGCCTACCACGAAAAACTCTCCCGAAAAGCGGGATTTTATTCCCTGGGAACAGGCGCGGTTTCCCGCGCAAAACTCAAAAACCTTTTGGCCGGGCCGGAAGCCTGCCTCAAGCGGACAGCGGAAAAGTTTTCTCCCCGGACGGAGACAGCGGCTCCCCCGGCTTCTCCCCCTCAGGCCCTTTCTTACGGCGAAGACTTAAAAGCCTTTGTTCTGAATTTTTCTCCTCCTGCCTCGGCCCGCTGTCCCGCCTGCACGGAACGCCTCCGCCGCCCTGTGTTCCGAAACGCCGAAGCGAGCTTTTTTCTCTGCCC
>JAITGB010000008.1 GCA_031280945.1 Spirochaetales bacterium | reverse complement strand
CAAGATACTCGTCAAGGATTTTCGTTTTTCCGGCCTTATCGGCCTTCCTGTACCGGGGAGCGAACTTTCCGGTAATCTTTCTCTTTTCTGCCATGGTAAACCCCATTTGTTGCCTCCAGACTCTTGTAATGCCTGAAAACAGGATATTTCCATGGTTAGATTTTTACTTGAGATTTTTTTGCCCTCTCGGTTAGATTTTACGTGAGTGATTGCGCTGTCTTGTAAATTCCTCTTTGTGCGGATATACTCGTTTTCCTATGGCGGAAAAGATTGTGATGACGCCGGGCGGGCTTAAAACGCCGGATAATCCTGTTATTCCTTACATTGTGGGGGACGGTACGGGCCCGGATATTTGGGCGGCTGCGGTGAGGGTTTTTGATGCTGCGGTGGCGCGGGCCTACGGGGGGCGGCGGAAGATTTGCTGGAAGGAGATTTTGGCGGGCGAGAAGGCTTTTTCGCAGACGGGGAACTATTTGCCTGAGGAGACGGAGGCGGCTTTCCGCGAATTTTTGGTGGGGATTAAGGGGCCTCTTACGACGCCTGTGGGCGAGGGGTTTCGGAGCCTCAATGTTACGCTGCGCCAGAAGCTGGATTTGTACGTGTGCCTGCGGCCTGTTAAGTATTATCCGGGGATTCCCTCTCCTGTGAAGCGGCCTGAGCTTGTTGATATGGTGGTTTTCCGCGAGAATACGGAGGATGTATACGCGGGCTTTGAGGTTAAGGCGGGGAGCCTTGAGGCGCGGAAGCTGTCGGCTTTTCTTGCGAACGAGCTTGACTGGAAGCTGCGGGAGGATTCGGGCATTGGGATAAAGCCTGTAAGTAGGGAGGGTACGCAGAGGCTTGTGCGGGCCGCTATTGAGTACGCTCTTGACCGGGGCAGGAAAAATCTTACCCTTGTTCACAAGGGCAACATTATGAAGTACACGGAGGGGGCTTTCCGCTCGTGGGGCTACGAGCTTGCGAAGCGGGAATTCCGCGAGAGGGTTATTACGCAGGACGAGGCTGCGGAGGGGAGGGGAGGGGAGGGCAAGCTCCTTATCAAGGACTGTATCGCGGATGCTTTTTTGCAGCAGATTCTTACGCGGCCCTCGGAGTACGATGTGATTGCGACTTTGAACCTCAACGGAGACTATATTTCGGATGCTCTTGCGGCGCAGGTGGGGGGAATTGGCATTGCGCCGGGAGCGAACATTAACTATGTTTCGGGCCATGCGATTTTTGAGGCTACGCACGGGACCGCGCCCAAGTACGCGGGCAAGGATATGGTAAACCCAAGTTCTGTGATTTTGTCGGGGGCCATGATGCTTGACTATATGGGCTGGCCTGAGGCGGGGCTTCTTATCGACAGGGGGCTTTCAGGGGCGCTTGCGCGGAAAACCGTTACCTACGATTTTGCGCGGCTTATGGAGGGCGCGCGCGAGGTTTCCACGAGCGCTTTCGGCGATGTTATTATTGAAAATATGGGACGGTAGGATATGATTATTCGTGTACCGCGCAAGATGCTCATTGCGGGAATCATTTTTCTCGTTACGGGCGCGGCCATGCTCCTCAGGACAACGGGTTTTGTTGACGCAAACTTTTCCCTGTGGCCGGTGAGTCTTGTTCTTGTGGGGCTTTTTCTCCTCTACAGGGTTTTTCTGAAGAACGCGGCGGACGCTCATGTTTTTTCGGGTATTTTTCTTATTCTTATAGGAGCTTTTCTTCTTGTTCTCAATACAGGGGTGCTGGAATCGGATTTTAAGCAGTTTTGGCCCTTTTTTATGCTTTTCGCGGGAGTTTCCCTGTTTTTTTTCAGCCTCAAGAAAAAGGGCTCGGCGCGTATGCACATGGCGGTTCCCGCCGCGGGCATAACCGCGCTGTCTTTTATTTTTCTCCTTTTCAGTATGGGGATTATTTCCATGAGCCTCCGGCGTTTTGTTGTTATGTGGTGGCCGGGCCTTCTTATTTTTACAGGAATTCTTTTGATTACGCTGGATATTCTCCTTAGCCGCAGAAAGCGCCGCTCTCTTTCGCCCTCTGTCCTGTCCCCGCCGCCCGCCTCTCCCGCTCCGCCCACCCAGCCCGGTCCGCCGGGTTCGTCCGGTTCGTTAGGGGGTCAGGTTCCTTCTTCCCGCGAAAGCGGCGGAAGGTAATGCGTAACGACAATCCTTCCCCGGATAATTTTTTCCACGACAAAGGCCCCTTCCTCCGTAGTTATGCGTTCCCCGGCCTGGGGAATGTTCCCCGCAAGGTCAAGGAGAAATCCGCCCAGGGTCTGGCTGCTCTTGCGTATGGGAAAACTCGTGCCGAGGCTGTCGTTCACGAGGTACAGGGGAGTATCGCCCAGTATTCTGCTTGAACCGTCCGCAAGGGACGTGATTTTTTCGCGGTCTTCTTCCTCGTCCTCATCGTAAATCTCGCCGATTATTTCCTCGATTAAATCTTCGTAGGTAACGATTCCCGCAAGACCCCCGTACTCATCAAGCACAACAACCATGTTCGCGGGGCTTTGCCTGAGAGTAGAGAGGAGCTTGTAGATGCTCGTCTGCTGCGAAACAAAAACAGGCGGGAACATGATTTTTTTTAGTTGAGTAGCAGCCCCGCCCGCGTCCCCGCTCCCGGCGTTCCCATTCTCGTTCTCGTGGTAAGCCCGCCACACATCCTTTACAACAACTATACCCACAATGTTTTCGGGATTCTCGCTGTACACAGGAATACGCGAATAGCCCTCCTCAAGAAGACGCTCAAGAACGCCCCCCACAGTCTCCTCCGAAGACAAACTAAAAACGCGCATCCTGTGCGTCATAATCGCCTGAGCCTTGACATCGTTAAAACGAATAATCGTCTTCATCATCTGGGACTTATCGTCCTCAAGAACCCCGCCCTCCTGGGCAAGGTCAACAAGATGAATAACCCCCTCAAGGGTAATCTTCTGCCCCGGAGCCGCGCCAAAAAAGCGCGTCAGGACAAGACTAATCGCCCCGATAAAGTACACAAGAGGACGCAGGAGCCACGACAGGGCGAGAATAACGTCCACCGAATACACGCACATAACAGCATTGTGGCTGATAGCAAGTCTCTTGGGCGTAACCTCCCCGAAAATCAAAACCACCAAAGTAATAAGCCCCGTCGACACCCCCAGAAACGCATCGCCCCAGGCGTGGAGAGTGAGCTGCGTAACAAGAGCCGAAGCCGCAATATTGACAAGATTATTCGCAATGAGAACCGTCGTCAGGAAATTCTCCGAATGGCCCCGCGCCATCGCAATACGCGCCGCCCGCCGTGGCCGCGACTTCTTCAGCTCCTGAAGCTGCAGCACGGACAAAGACGTAAACGCCGTCTCCGCCGCGGAGAAAAACGCCGACAGAACAATGAGAACCGCAAGAACAAGAACATGGCTCACCATAAAATTATTTGAAGTATACACCTCGCGCGGACAGGAAACAAGACACGGATTTAGCGGAAAAATTTGGGCGCCTTTTTTCGGCTGCGCCGAAAAAACCCTCAGCCCGATAAAACGCGGCTTGTAGCTATACGCAGAATGAGGCTAAGTGCGTTATACCAGCACTACGTAGTTATAGCCCTAATCGCGTTTTTGAGGGGGGCTTTGCGAGGTTTCGGCATTGCCCGATAGGGCAATGCCCTTTGGTCCCTATCCACCCCGCCCCTCCGGGGTACACAAGGCTGGATTTTCCCGCGCCTTTCCTCTATAAAAAACCCATGAGAAAAAAACATGACTAGCTACGGCGCGGTTGTCGCCGGAGCGGGCCTGGGTGGAATGACAGCCGCCCTGTACCTCGCAGGCAGGGGAATACGCACCCTTGTTCTTGAACAGAACCACCAGCCCGGGGGCAACATGGCGGGCTTCCGGCGCGGGGATTTTTACTTTGACGGCGGCGACCAATCCTTTGAAAGCCTCGGCATAGTGTTTCCGCTTTTTGAGGAAATGGGTATTCTGGACAAAATACGCTTTCACCGCGCGCGCTTTAGAATGAAGTCCCCGGACTTTGACTTTTTTGTTGATTCCTTTGAGGGCGTGGAAGAAGCTCTCTCTCTCGCCTTTCCCCGCGAAAAAGGCATACACTGCCTCTTCCGTGAAATACGCGAAACCTCCCGCTTTATCGAAACCCACTGCAGCCCCTGGAGTTTTCCCCTCCTGCACGATTTTTCTTTTGGCCGCCTTGCGCGCGCTTCTCTCTGGCTTCCCAAATTCCGCAGATGGCTTACCTATGAGTACAGAAAAAAAGCCTGCGCCGTACTCCAGGACGAGCGCCTTCGCAATTGGTTTACGGGGATAGGCTACTACAAGATGCCTTTTATTTTTTTCGCGGGGTTCTGGCATCTGTGGATGAAAGACTACTGGTACCCCGAAGGCGGAATGAACAGGCTCTACGCTGTTTTGAAAGAAAGGCTCGTGGAACTGGGAGGGGAAATCCTCCTGGGAAAACGCCTTGTAAAAATTGAACACTCACCTAAAAGGGCCTCTTCTTTTATAACGGCGGACGGGGATGTTTTTTGCGCGGAGCGTTTTATCTACACGGGGGATTACAAACGTCTTGTCCGTGAAATCGCTCCCGGCCTTTTTCGGCCTTCTTTTGTCCGCGCGGCAGAAGAGGCGAAGCTCACGGAAGAACTTGTAAGCGTATACCTGGGCCTGGATATGGACAGGGAGGAGCTTTCCCGTGTTCTTGGCTCTCAGCACGTTTTTTATTTTCCCAACTACGATGTAACTTTTCCTGACGCATCTTCGCCTGAGGACGTTCACGCAAAGATGTGGCTCCTCGTAAACCACTTTGGAGAGGA
>JAITGB010000005.1 GCA_031280945.1 Spirochaetales bacterium | reverse complement strand
CCCCGTGGGATAATGAGAATGAGTTCGGGGAAATAGGTCATCAGCATGAGGACGGCGATTTCAATTCCGATAAAGGGGAGGGCGGCGAGGGCGATGCGCTCGTACTTTACTTTGGCTATGGGCGCTACGCTGAAAAGGCAGACTCCGAGGGGCGGGGTGGCGAGGCCTATGTTGGCGTTGACGAGCATGATGAGCGAGAAATGAATGGGGTGGACGCCGAAGCCTACGGCTATGGGCAGAAGTATGGGCGCGAGAATCACGACAATGGCGCTTGCTTCCATAATCATGCCCAGGAAAAGGAGAAATATGTTGACGAGGAGGAGAAATACAAAGCGGCTTCCGGCGGTGTTTTTTATCATTCCGGCTATGATTTCGGGGATGTTTTCGGTGGTGAGTACGATGCTGAAGAGGTGGGCCGATGCTATAACCAAAAGTATTGCGCTTGCGGTAACCGCGGCTTCGGCGATGCTCGCGGTTATGTCTTTGAGGGTGAGGGTTTTGAGTACAAACACTCCGACATAGATAACGTAGGCGCAGGCCATAATCGCGGCTTCGGCGGGGGTGAAAAAACCGCTGAGGAGGCCCGCGAGAAGTGTTCCTGTGAGGATGAGCCCTATTCCGGCCCGTTTGACGGCGTACTGCGCCCTCTCCCACACAAAGGCCTCTTTCCGGCGCGGGTGCTTGTCCCTGAGCGCGAAAAACATGGCCATAACCATAAGCCCCGCGCCTATGAGAAGTCCGGGAATAATCCCCGCGATAAAAAGCGTTCCGAGGGAAATGCCTGTAACAGAGCCGTACACAACCATAATCGCGCTGGGCGGAATAATGGGGCCAATCACGGACGAGGCTGTTGTAATCGCCGCGCTGTACTCGGCGGTGTAGCCCTGTTTTTTCATCATGGGTATCAATATGGAGCCCACCGCTGCTGTGTCCGCCACGGCTGCTCCAGAGATTCCGGCAAAGAGAATACTCACGAGTATGTTAATCTGAGCGAGGCTCCCCGGAAGTCTTCCCACGAGCATATCCGCAAAGGCTATAAAGTCATCGGTTATGCGGGTTTTGTTCATGAGAATTCCTGTGAGGATAAAAAACGGCAGGGCCGCGTAGGCGTAACTCGTGAGTCCCGAAAAGATGTATCCGCCGATAAGAAAGAGGGGGGTGTCTGCCACAAGAACAAGGTAGGCGCTGGAAACAATACCCAGGAGAAAAGCAATGGGAACCCCGCTTAAAATGGTGAGGCCCAGGCTGCCTGTTATGAGAAGACTTGTGCGCACCTTTTATTCCTCCGCCACAATCCGCGTAAGAAGAAATTCTTCCGCCTGCGTATTCTTCAAAACAGGCCCCGCGAGAAACGGCAGGATTTGCACAAAAATAAGAATCCCCCACAGCGGCATCTGCAGGTACGGCAGGGCGAGGGGCAGGGGAATCTCCGCGCCCGTCTTTCCCCCGGCGGCAAAACCTGAGAGAAAACCCGCCCCTATTGCAAGAAGGCGAAAAAGCGCCACAAGGAGATTGCCTGTAAAAACAAGGAGCCGCCTCACATGCGCCGGAGCAAGCTCAACGAAAATCGTAATGCCTACGTGCAGGCCCCTGCGCAGGGCCACGCTTGAGCCGGAAAAACACAGCCCCACGATGAGCCAGGCCGAAAGCTCCTCTGTCCAGGGCAGGGGATAGCCCGCCGCGCGCGAGGCTCCGTTTACACCAACAAGCGCCGCAAGCGCGAGCATATACACGAGTAAAGAGCGGCAGGCAAAAACCTCCGCCTTCTGCGCGAGCCCCAGCGCGGCTGCGTACGCCTTGTCAAAGAAATAACTGCGCCACACATAATGAAAACGCGCCGACTGCCGCAGCCGCTCTGCGAAATCCTTTACATTCTTCAAATCCCGCCGCATGGCCAATTTTAGCGTAAAAAGGTATGGGCTTCAAGGAATCGCAGGGCGTATTCGGGGCCGGCGCGCTATGGCAGAGGTCTGTGCCTATCGCGCAATTTGATTCTCTAAATGGCGGCGGCAAATGCGCAGCCGCACTCGTGCGAGGGGTGCGCCCAAATTCTTACATTGGTTTTTCTCTATACGCAGCCGGGAAAATTGTGGCGGCGGGCGAAGTCGTAGGCGATTATGGCGGCTGCGTTTGAGAGGTTGAGGGAGCGGGCGCCGCTGCGCATGGGGATGCGGATGCAGCGGCTGGGGTTGGCGGTGAGGAGGTTTTCGGGGAGGCCGGTGGTTTCCCTGCCGAAGAAGAAATAGGTTTCCGGGGGATAGTCTACCTGTGTGTAGTTTTGCGCGGCGTGAGATGAGAGGTAGTAGGAGTTCGCCTCCGCGAGGGGCTGGGCGAGGAGGAGCGCCTGGAGGCTGGAGTGGACTTCCATGGCGACCTGGGGCCAATAGTCAAGTCCGGCGCGTTTCATGCGGCTGTCGTCTAAGTGAAAGCCGAGGGGTTCGATGAGGTGCAGGCCCGCTCCGAGGGCTGCGCAGGTACGGGCTATGTTGCCTGTGTTCTGGGGGATTTGGGGTTCATAGAGGACTATGTGGAGCATTTAGTTTTCGTAGTCGCCTTCGTGCGAGGCGTCCTCGTACACTGTGTCTATGCGAAGGACTGAAGGAATGGACTGTATGCTTTTGATGACTTTGCGAAAGTCTCCGGCTCTGTCGAGTTCCATGGTAAAGACGGCGAGGAGTCTGTCGGGGCCGTCATCTTCTACGCGGCCCGCAACGAGGTGGCCCTGGTACTTTTTTACGGCGCCTTCTATTTCGGAGAAGAGGTCGTAGGTGCGGTTTGCGGCTACGCGGAAGTGGCGGGTGGCGCGGGGGGAGACTGTTTCCCATTCTACGTGTATGGTTCTCTCTTCTATGCCGGAGATGGCTTTGACGTTGGAGCAGTCTTTTCTGTGGACGATGATGCCTCTTCCGCGCGAGACGTAGCCTATGATTTCGTCTCCTACGGCGGGGTTGCAGCAGCGGGCGAGATTTATGAGCATATTTTTTTCATCGCCTATGCGTATGCCGACTGTTCCTTCGTCCCGGAGGAGGGTTTCTCCTCCAGCTTCTTTTTTTCCGTGGGGTACGCGGGGTTCGCGCATGGTTATGGGCAGTTCCGCTTTCTTGCGCGCTACAATGTTTTTTTCAATAATGAGGCTTTCATCGCTTTTTTTGAGCCAGCTTCTGATGCGGGTCCGCGCGCGGGCGGTTTTGACGTAACGCAGCCAGGTGAGGTGGGGGTGTGAGTTTTTGGCTGTAATAACTTCGATGACCTGTGTGTTTTTGAGTTCCGCTTTGAGGGGGATAATGAGTCCGTCTGCCTTTGCCGCGCTGAGGTGGTCGCCTATGTCGGTGTGTATGTAGTAGGCGAAGTCTATGGCTGTTGAGCCCTTGGGGAGTTCTATTGCGTCTCCCTTGGGGGTAAAGACATAAATGGAGTCTTTGAGGATTTCGCCTTTTATTTCTTCCAGAAAATCGCGCGAGGAGATTTTTACGCCGTTCCAGTTTTTCAGGCGGTTAATAATGGGGAGGTCTTCGCGGCGGACGTTTTCGGCTGTTGTTCCTCTTTTGTAGAGCCAGTGGGCGGCTATGCCGTGTTCGGCTGTCTGGTTCATGGATACGGTGCGGATTTGTATTTCTATGAGGCGGCCTCCGTCTCCCATGACTGTTGTGTGCAGGCTCTGGTACCTGTTGGACTTGGGCATGGCTATATAATCCTTAAAGCGGCCGTCTATGGGTTTCCAGAGGCGGTGGACTATGCCGAGGATTATATAGCAGTCGGTGGGCGCTTCGCAGAGGATTCTGATGCCCAGGAGGTCGAAAATTTCGTCAAGGGTTTTACTGCGCCGCCGCATTTTCGTATAAATCGAATAAAAATGTTTGGCGCGGGTTTTTACTTCCACGGTAAGCCCCTCGGCCTGGGCTGCTGTTTGGATTTTTTCTTCTATTTTTTGGAGGTAGTCCGCTCTTTCGCCGCGTTTGGAGGAGACAAAGGCTTTGATTTGGTTGTAGGTGTCCCTCTGGAGGTTTTTCAGGGCAAGGTCTTCGAGTTCGTCTTTTATCCAGCCCATGCCGAGGCGGGATGCGAGGGGGGCGTAAATATCGAGGCACTCCTGGGCAAAGGTCCGCCTCCTGTCTTCGGCGAGAAACTCTAAGGTGCGCATATTGTGCAGTTTGTCGGCGAGTTTAATGAGGATAACGCGGATATCTTTACTCATGGCAAAGAGCATTTTGCGTATTGTTTCGGCTTCCTGTACGGATTTATTTTTTGCCTTGATGCCCGCGATTTTTGTTACGCCGTTTACGAGGTTTTCAACGTCTTTGCCGAAGCGCAGGCGCAGTTCCTGTCTACTTGCGTCTGTGTCTTCAAGGACATCGTGGAGGAGGGCTGCGATGACGCACTGGGAGTCCATTCTCATGTCAACGAGAATTTCTGCGACTTGCAGGGGGTGGATAAAATAGGGTTCCCCGCTTGCCCTCATTTGGTCCCTGTGGAGGTCTTCGGACCAGTTGGCGGCTTCGAGTATAAGTTTTTTTTCTTCGCCGGAATACCCGCCAAGCCTTTCGGCGAAGTGGTCAATCCGTTCCACCATTTTGAGCACTAGGGCCCTCTCCTCGCCGTCACTACGCGGCGTTGTCCTCCCAGGTCTTGTAAGGTTCTCACGTCCTGCCAGCCTGCTGAGCACAGGGCGCGGCGTATGGCCTCTCCTTGAGAATCGGCTCCTTCAACAAGGAGGTATCCTCCTTCCCGCAAAAAGGCAGGGGCCTCTTCGATAAGCCTGTTTATAATCTGGAGGCCGTCTTTGCCGCCGTCAAGGGCAAGGGCGGGTTCGGGCCAGCCCCCAGCTTTCATGGCCGCGGTTTCCTCCTGTGTGAGGTAGGGAGGGTTCGCGGTAATCATGTCGAAGGGGCCCCCCTGTACCCCGCGAAGGAGGGTAGACCTCGTGTGGGGAAGTACGCGCCCCAAAATTCTTTCACAGTTCAGGCGGAAAACTTCAAGAGCTTCCTCCGAAATATCCGAGGCGGAGATATGGACGCTCACACGCTCCTTTTCGTCCAGTGCGCTCTTTTCGGGGATTTTCCCTTCAAGGGCGGCGGCAATAGCCAGGGGGATGCAGCCCGTTCCCGTGCATACATCGTGTATACGGAAAACCGGGGGGGCACAGCGGAGAATATCGAGGGCCGCTTCCACGAGCGCTTCGGTATCGGGCCGGGGAACGAGTACCCTTTCGTCCACGTAAAAACCCAGGCCGAAAAATTCCTTATAGTTAAGGATATAGGAAACGGGCTCCCCGTCAAGACGCAGGCGTAGCATTTTTTCGTAGGAAGCCTCTTTTTCCGGTTCAAGCTCCTCTTCGCAGTGGGCAAAAATTCCGGCCTTGTCCCTCCCCGATACCGAAGAGAGAAGTACGAGGGCGTCAAGGGCAGGGGTTTCACTGGCTCCTCCAGCGAGCTTTTCCCGACCCCGGCGCAGGGCGCCGGCGAGGGTCATGTTTCCTCCGCCTTGAAACGCTCTTCCCTGTCGGTGATTTTCAGGGCCCCTACGACTTCGCCTATGTCGCCTTCCATAACAGCGTCAAGGCGGTACAGGGTGAGATTGATGCGGTGGTCGGTGAGCCTGTTCTGCGGGAAGTTGTAGGTGCGTATGCGCTCTGACCTGTCGCCTGAGCCTACCATGCTCCGCCGCGCCCGCGTTTCCGCCGCGGATTTCTTTTCTTCTTCCATTTCAAGGAGCCGCGAGCGCAGGACGCTCATGGCCCGGGCCCGGTTTTTGTGCTGGGACCTTTCGTCCTGACAGGCCACAACCAGGCCCGTGGGAATATGAGTTATGCGCACGGCGGAGTCAGTTTTGTTGACGTGCTGGCCGCCCGCGCCTGAGGACCTGTAGGTGTCTATGCGGAGGTCTTCGGTTCGTATGTCAAGCTCGTTTTCCTCCGCTTCGGGCAGAACCGCGACAGTAACCGCGGAGGTATGGGTTCTTCCTCCAGCCTCGGTTGCGGGCACCCTCTGTACGCGGTGTACTCCAGCCTCGTACTTCATGTCCCCGTACACGGCAGCCCCTTCTACGGAAAAAACAATTTCCTTAAAGCCTCCGATTTCCGTTTCGTTGACGCTGAGGATTTCGACTTTCCACCTCCGGCCTTCGGCGTAGCGCGAGTACATGCGGAAAAGGTCTGAAGCGAAAAGCGCCGCCTCTTCGCCTCCTGTCCCGGCCCTGATTTCCATGATGATGTTTTTTCCATCGCGGGGGTCGCGGGGTACGAGAAGAGTTTTAAGCTGGGCCTCTTTTTCCTCGAGAGCTTTTTTGAGCTGCCGTGCCTCGTCCCGCGCAAGCTCGCGGAGGGCTGCGTCTGTTTCGTTTCCGGCGAGACTTTCGGCCCCGGCAAGCTCTTCTTCAAAGGCCCGCATTTTCCCCCAGATTTCCATAATGCCAGAAAGCTGGGCGTGTTCCTGGAGTACCTCGCGGTAGCGTTTTTGGTCCTTCAGAATATCAGGGTCGGCCATGAGAATTTCAAGTTCCTTAAAGCGCGACTGGCAGGCGGTGATTTTGTCTGTCATGGAGGCTCCTTGCGTACCGCGCTCTTATGCTTCCCCGCGGTTCTGCCGCGGAGCGCTGCGGGACTTTGCCTGGCTGGGCCTGATAAAACCAAAGAGGCTCCCGCAGACCCCGCCCGCGATATGAGCGAACTCCGACACGCTGCTGTTTTCGAGGGATTTCGTAATCTCGCCCGTAAGGTACATGGCCAGCACCAAAAGAAAAGTAAGCGGAATCTCCCCCTGCCGTATATTCGTAAACGACGCAAGGAGAATCATCATAAAAACAATCCCGCTCGCGCCCAGAAGCCCCGTAGAAAAAATAAGCGCGTTCAAAAGCCCCGTTACGAGGGCCGTAACCGTCATCATAAAAAGCAGGGAAAGGGAGCCGTACTTCTCCTCCAGAATAGGCCCCAGAAGCAGAATGAAAGAAAAGTTGGAAATAAAATGCGTAAACCCCAGATGCCCCACAACGTGCGTAAAAAGCCGTGCGTAGTGGAAAGGGTCCGCAAAATTAAAAACCCCCCGTCCGGGAATCGAAAAAAGGTTCGCCGTAAATTCCGTGCGCGCGAAAGTGTCCAGAAGAAGAACCAGCAGGGAAAACAGCGAAAATGATAAAGTAACAGGCGCGTTATAGCGGAGCTTCATACAATGAAATTATAGCGGATTCCTGGAGGTCTGTAAATGCGGAGAGGGCCTGGGGCGGAGGGCTACATGTACTTTTTCAGCGGAAGAATTTGGGCGCATTTTTGCTGCGCAAAAACCGGGCTTTGCGGGGCTTCGGTCCGTTGGACCAATGCCCCTCCAATCCCTTGCGCGCCCAGGGCCCCCGGCCAGCCTTCCACCCCCGCTCATCTCACCTTAAGGTGTTGACAGTGGAATCGTGCCCCGCCTCAAAATCAGATGCAATATCTATCGCCATCTTCCTTTCCCGGCGGCATATTCCCCGGCTTGTTGATTTAACTGCTCAAATACTGCCGGCTTTTCCCCGAAAAACGAAACAATCGTCCGCATTCTTCTCTCCTGACTCAGAAATAAACCTGTTTGGCGGTTTCATAAAACACCTTCGCAAGTTCACTGTTGGTGAATACCCCCGCCTCTTCAATATACCGGACAAGGTCCCGGTAGCTTGCGTGGGTCAGAGCGAAAGGCATATCGGTGCCAAACATTAAACGCTCCGCGCCGACGATTTCTTTGGCAAGCGACAGCGCCCTGGCGCAGGACGGATAGGGATAGGCTTCAGGAGACGCGATTTTTGGCAGAGCCGCGATGTCGAACCACACGTTGGGCAGTTTCAGTGCCGTAAGACCGATACGGGTTTCTTCCAGATGACCCGGCAGCGGAGCCAGCAAATGACACATAACAATACGCAGACCAGGGAACTGTTGGGCAATACGGCGGACGGCCAGCGGCTGATAACTCGGCATGGTCCAGTCCCCAAAATCAATGGTTACTACGCCGGAACGGGCGTTTACCATCTCGTATATAGGCATCATTCTGGAGCCGTCAAGGGCAAAATCATCGTGAACACCCATCAAGCCGCCCCCTGAGCTGACCTCAAATTTGACGATACCTGTCCAGTCCAACATTTTTTCCAGGCTTTCCTGGGCGTTTTTAGCAAAAGGGTCAACCGTACACGCTCCGCGGAAACGGCTGGGATATTTTTCCAGAACAGTCTGTATATAACGGTTTTGAAAACCGTACATACTGCCCTGTAAAATAACCGCGGCTTCCACCCCGTTCTCATCCATCATCCTGATTGCCGCTTCGGCGGTGTAATTGGTATCGCCGTAACCTTCGGGGATAAGATGCATCACCTCTCCGTTAGCCCACATGGCCCTGCCGCCTCCTAGAGCGCGCAGTTCTCCCCTGCGGCAGTAACCAGCGATAACTTCACAAATATGCGCGTGCGCGTCAATAATTTTCATGAGTATTTATCTCCGTAGTGTTTTATTATGCTTTGGGCCAGCCCGCCGCTTTTATATTTTTTCTCCAGATAAACGCAAGGCCTTTACCCTGCCGGCCCAGCGTGTCCGCCGCAACCGCCGCGATAATAACCATGCCTTTAGCCAGGGGATGAACGGCAGCGGGAACATTCATCAGGTTTAACCCGTTGTTAAGTAGGCCCACCAGTACCGCGCCGAAAATTGCGCCGGTAACATTTCCCTCGCCGCCCATGAGACTGGCGCCGCCGATAACAATGGCGGTAATCACCTCGGTCTCATAACCCGCGCCGGCGCTTGCCATTGCCTGCTGTGTCATACTGGCCAGCACAATCCCCCCTATCGCGGCGGTAAACCCGGAAATAATATATCCGGTTACGGTAACCGCCTGGGTATTGATGCCGGAAAGTTTCGCCGCCACCGGATTGCCCCCCGTCGCATACACGCCTCGGCCAAAGGGAGTTTTGTTCAGCACGAAATAACTCACCGCCGCCGCCATAATCATGATATAAATCGGAAGCGGGAAACCGAATATTTTTTTCATCCCGATAGCGGTGAATAAGGGCGGCTCAAGACAACTCAAAATTTTGTTGTCCAGTAAAAGCCGCGCCGCGCCGCTTAACATAATCTGCGTAGCAAAAGTAACAAGAAACGCGGGAACTTTAAACCGCGTGATTACCGCACCGTGAAAAAGGCCGACAGCCGCTCCGGTGAGAAGCGCGGCAAGAATGCCAAAAAAAGCGCCCGCGGTTGAATAATTCGATAAACGAATAATGCTAACCGCAAGAGCGCCGGTAAAAGCCATAACCGAACCCAGGGAGAGGTCTATCCCGCCCAGCAGAATAACAAAAATGGAGCCGGCGGACATGATGCCAATAGCCGAAACAGACCAGAGTACATTGGATATATTGCGGGACGTGGGGAAGCTATTGGGCGCTATAACAGTCAAAATAGCGACAAAAACCAGCAAAATACCCGGCTTCTGAAATTTCTTGATGTTTTTTAGCGCCGCGCCGAAGGATTTTTCTTCAGGCATACTGCTTCGCCTCCTTTTTAAGACCGGATGCCGCCGCAAGTACGTCATTCTGGGTAACGGTTCCTTCGGCAAATTCGGCAGCGATTCCGCCTTTACGCATAACAACAATGCGTTTTGAAAGGCGAATCAGCTCCTGCAAGTCAGAGGAAACCAGCAGAATGACAGTTCCCTTTGCCGCCAAATCTTCCAGAAGACGGTAA
>JAITGB010000042.1 GCA_031280945.1 Spirochaetales bacterium | reverse complement strand
TCAGGGCTCTCCGCGGGCATCACCGTGGGCTACATAGGCGCAAGTTTTCCCGTTGTCGTATCGCTCGCGGGCAGCGGCGCCGCGTTTTATTCCACCATAATTCTCGGCTACACAAGCGGTTTTCTGGGCATGATGTTAAGCCCCATACACGTCTGCCTCATCGTTACAAACGAATACTACACAACAAGCACCTTCAAAACCCTCGCCGGCCTTTGGAAGCCCGTACTCTTCGTCTTTGCCTGCGCCGCCCTCTACGCATTTTTGTGGACAGCCTTTGGGTGAATCTATAAAAGAATAAGAATTTGGGCGCACCCTCCGTGCTGCCTATACCGCCGCACCGCCGGAGAGCCAAGCAAAAAAGCGTATATATGCAAGTTATACGAAATCCATGCACAAATTTTATGTGAAGTTTTCAAATACAGGTGGACAATGCAATGTAGACTTGATACGATTTTGGATTCTAACGTACTATTAACTGAAAGTGGATTTATTGATATAGAAATTAATATATCAAAAAATAAGAAATTGATTTGTGTAAAAGGTAGAAAACCATGATGTTAATGTGCATGGACTTTGCACAATCAGGGTTATATAGTCCCAAACACGGCGTGTCCTAAAGGTGGTGAGTGTGGACAGATAGCTTGTTGAAAGAGCCATAACGTAATAAAATCGGAGGATGTTTTAATTCGCCGGGGCGGGTAGCGCCTGCCTTTTCGTGCGGAAACAAGGAAGCGGGGGACTATGGCCGAATGTTTTGTTTTTGTTGGTACGTACACCGAGGATATTAAATTCGGGACGGGGGAAGTGCTCAAGGGCAAGGGGGAGGGGATTTATGTTTTTGCGTTTGATTTGCGAAGCGGCGTTCTCGCGCACCTGAGGACCATACGGGGAATAGTAAATCCTTCATACGTGTGTCTGGGGCGGAATAATAATTTTCTCTATGCCGTAAATGAGCTTAAGGTGTTTGAGGGCAAGGCCTCAGGCGCGGTGAGTTCTTTTTCTTTGGACCGGAAAACCCTGGAGATGAATTTTCTTTCGAGCCGGCCTTCTTTGGGAACGGACCCCTGCTTTATTTGTCTTAACGCTGCACAGAGTCATGCTTTTGCTACGAACTTTATGAGCGGAAGCGTTTCGGTTTTTCCGGTTCTTTCCGACGGGAGTCTGGGTGAGGCTTCGCAGTTTATTCAGCACGAGGGCTCAGGCGTTCATCCCCTGCGGCAGACGGGGCCGCACGCTCATTCGCTTTCGTTTGACAACTCAAATCGTTTTGCGTTTGTTCCTGACCTGGGTATCGACAGGCTTGTGGCCTATTCCTTTGATGCCGCTTCGGGGCGGCTTGCGCATGAAGCCTGCGGGGATTTTGCTGTCCCGCCGGGGGCGGGGCCGCGGCATTGTGAGTTTCATCCGAACGGGCGGTTTACCTATTTGATTAATGAGCTTGCCTCGCAGATAATGGTTTTTAAGTATGAGGCGGTGAGCGGCAGCCTTCGGGCTGTGCAGACGGTGCGCACTGTTCCTGAGGGTTTTGCCGGCGAGAATACTGCTGCGGATATTCATGTCGCGCCTTCGGGCAAATTTGTGTATGCTTCAAACAGGGGGCACGACAGTCTTGTTATATACAGAATTGACGGCAAGACGGGCCTTTTGTCATACGTGGGAAGCGAGCCCTGCGGGGGGAGAACTCCGCGCAGTTTTGCGATAGAGCCTTCGGGCAGGTTCCTTCTTGCGGCAAATCAGGACAGCGATACGGTTACAGTATTTCGTATTGATGAGGGGACGGGAAAACTTGAAGAGGTCTTCCGCGTTACGGCGCCTACGCCTGTTTGCGTGAAGTGCGCTTTACTGTGATGTCTTTGGGGGCGGGGAAGCTATAGCCCGCCCGCCGCGAAGCGGCGGGGGCCGTGCCTCCGGGGGTAATAGGTCCGTGCGGGATTTTGCGGAGCAAAATCCCGCAGTGCGCAAGGGACTGGCCGCAATCCCGCCGGGATTGTCTTTTTGCCCATTGGTGCGCGAGGGATAGAAGCGGAAAGCCCGCAGAAAGCGCATGGGCGCTTTCGAGGACTTGTAGCGGATAGCCCGGTCTCGAATTTTCGCCGCGAAGCGGCGAAAATTTTGGGACGCGCCCAAATTCTGAAGTGGTTTTAGCGTTTTTCTTTACCTCCCCGATAGATTTTTCCTGCGGTATCTGTTATAGTTGGGGTACGTTGAGGAGCTTTTTTTGAGCTGGAGCGCGACCACGCAGGTTTTTCGGGATATTGTGCTGCCGGGGCTGGATATTCTCATCCTTGCCTTTCTCTTGTACAAGAGCTATCAGATTTTGGTGCAGACCAAGGCTGTGCAGCTTGTCAAGGGCGTGGCGCTTATTGTGCTTATTTACGGGGCGGCGTTCTTTTTTAATCTGCGTACGCTGATGTGGGTGCTCAACCTTATGGTGCCGGGGCTTGTAATCGGCCTTGCGATTATTTTTCAGCCGGAGCTGCGGAAGATTTTTACGCGCATCGGGCAGGGCGGCTGGTTCAAATTTAGTCATTCGGACAGTTCCATGCGTTTTGAGGCCCTCCTCAACGCGGCGGAGGTGCTTTCCGCGCAGAGGCGGGGGGCCCTGGTGGTGCTGGCGCGGCAGGTGGGGCTGAAAAACTATATCGATACGGGTACGCGCCTTGATTCGGAGATTTCTTCGGCTCTTATTCTCACGATTTTTGCCTTCGATACGGCTATGCACGACGGGGCGGTTATTATCGAGGGGGGGCGGGTCGCGGCTGCGGGCTGTTTTCTGCCTCTTTCGGAACAGCCGGATATTCGCCGCAGTTTCGGTACGCGGCACAGGGCGGCTCTGGGCCTGACGGAGGAGACGGACGCTGTTGTTCTTGTTGTCTCGGAGGAGTCGGGGGCCATGTCCCTTGCCTACGAGGGAAATCTTTTATACGACCTGCCCGTGCGGGAGTTAAGCCGGAGGCTCAAGGAACTTTTGTCCGTTTCCCAGGAAGCGGAGGGCGAGGCGGCGGACGAGGTGGCTTTTGATAAAGAATAAAACCATTCTTGAACAGATTATTTCAAACTGGTCGGCCAAGGCCCTGTCTCTTGCCGCGGCGATTATGCTGTTTTTGTTTCACAACTTCTCTTCCCTGTCGGAACGTTTCCTCAGCGTGGAACTTAACGCTGTGTTCGCGGACGGCTACACCACGGCCCAGCCCTATCCCCGGCGGGTGCGCGTGGAAATCCGGGGGACGGACAGGAGCCTCGCCGCCGCGGGCGAGGAAGACATAGAGGCCGTTGTGGATTTTTCGCGCTTTAAGGAGGAGGGCGTTCACACAACGCCCATCTCGATTACAAAAAAAGGCGCCCTGGAGGGGATTGATACTATCGAGATTCTCGTTGAACCCCTTGAACTCACCCTCCCGCTGGAGAAAAAAGTCCGCAAAAGGGTCTCGGTTGTTCCGGTTTTTAAGGGGATTCCCTCGCCCGGCTTCCGCATGGACCAGTATTCTTTAAGCCCTTCCCGCGTTGACATGGAGGGGCCGGGCGGCGTTGTACAGCATATACAGTCGGTTACTACCGAAGATATTGATTTGTCGGGCAAGCGGGAGCCTTTCAGCGCGCGCGTTCGCCTCGTCAACGACAATCCCCTCCTCACTTTTCCCGACGGCGGGGTCATCGATTTTCGGGGGCAGATTCTCGAATCCCTCGACATGAAAACCTTTGAGGAAATCCCCATTACCCTGGAAGGGGTTGCCCAGGGCCTCGCCGTACGAAGCGACGGCCGCAAGGGCTGGATAATCGTGCAGGGAGGGCTCAACAACCTTGACGGCGTAAAAAAAGAAGACCTCACGCTTGTGGCGGACTGCTCCGGCATTACCGAACCCGGCCCCCATGTGGCTCCGGTGCGGCCCATTGTTCCCCCGGGGCTCACCGTTGTTCAGTACGACCCCGTTTCGGTGTACGTTACAGTGCGCAAGGACGTGGCGAGGTACCGGTGATTCTGGGCATCGGCGTTGACATTGTGCGCTCCGCGCGGCTGCGGCGCTGGCGTGAAGCCGCGGGCCTGTGCGAACGGTTCTTCGCCCCCCGCGAACTCGCCTACTGCCTGGAGAGGAATCACGGCGTGGACGAATCCCTCGCGGCGCGCTTCGCGGCAAAGGAAGCCTTCGGCAAAGCCCTGGGCACGGGACTTTCCTTCCCGCTCAAAAACGTGGAAGTCATTTCCGGCGGGGACGAGCGGCCCCGGATTGAACTTTCCGGCAGGGCGCGTGAGAAGTTTGCGGGCGCGGGCGGCGGGGCGGTTCATCTTTCGCTGTCCCACGAGGACGGGTGCGCCGCGGCCCTTGTTGTCATCGA
>JAITGB010000168.1 GCA_031280945.1 Spirochaetales bacterium | reverse complement strand
TCAAGAATGCCTCCCGAAAGAATCAGGCGCAGGGCCTGTTCCACGGTGAGAAGCCCTTCGGTTATTTTACTCCTCGGAAAAACCATGAGAAAACCTGTTGTGGGAAAAGGCACGGTGGGGATATACACCTTCGCGTATTCTTCCTCTCCCAGCGCAAGCTCGTCCTCCGCCCTGCCCGTCATAAAACCAATGGCGCGTTTTCCTTCGTGGGGAAAGGGCACAATAACGGGGTGGGCGAGGAGTTTTTCCGCCTGCATAAAAAGAATCTCAAAAATCTGTTTCGATATATCGTAGAAAAAGTTGACAAAGGGAATGATGCGGAAGAGTCTGTCAAAGCGCGAGCGGAAAAAACGGCCCGGCCCTGTTTCCGCCGTAATGCCTGCGATAAAAATACCCAGAAGCATGAGAACGACAATCCCCGCCTCCAGGGTATTCTTGACCCAGGGATACTCGTTGTAGAAGGCCGGAGGAATGTAGGCTGCTCCCGCCGCGATAAAACGGTAGAGAATCGTGAAAATCTTGTAAAAAACCCAGCACGTCAGGGCCGCCGGTACAATAAAGACAAGCCCTTCGTAAAAAATCGCCTTAAAACTTTTCATGGCTCACATGTATGGCTCACAGTACGGTATTCACGCTGCAGCGTAAAGAGGGCCGGCGCGATGCGCGGCGTACAGCGGCACACAGGCCCGCTGTACGCCGCGCGGCCGGGCCGCTTTACAGGAACGAAAATTCGAGAACAAGCCCCGCGAAAACAATGGACACCATGGACAGGAGCTTGATGAGGATGTTGATGGACGGCCCCGATGTATCTTTGAAAGGGTCTCCTACAGTATCGCCCACAACAGCGGCCTTGTGCGCGTCGGAGCCCTTTCCGCCGAAGTTTCCCGCTTCTATGTGCTTTTTCGCGTTATCCCAGGCGCCGCCTGAATTGGCCATCATAACGGCGAGGACGAAACCTGTTGCCGTGGCTCCCGCGAGCATACCGGCAACTCCGTTCACCCCCAGGGCAAGGCCGACGACAATGGGCGAAATGATGCCGGTTAAAGCCGGAGCAATCATTTCCTTCTGGGCGCCCTTCGTGCAAATATCCACGCAGGCCGCGTAGTCGGCCTCAGCTTCGCCTTCCATAAGGCCCTTAATATCGCGGAACTGGCGGCGCACTTCCTCCACGATACTCTGGGCGGCGCGGCCCACAGCCCTCATGGTCATGGACGAAAAAAGGAAGGGCAGCATAGTTCCCACGAAAAGCCCGATAAGAACAGGAGGGTTCACAATGGAAAGGTCCAGCTTGAAATCAGGCTTGTGAATCTTAATCTCATCAAGGTAGGCCACAATCAGGGCAAGGGCCGTAAGGGCCGCGGAGCCGATGGCAAAACCCTTGCCCGTGGCCGCGGTTGTGTTTCCCAGGGAATCAAGGGCATCGGTACGCTCGCGCACCTCGTGCGGAAGGTGGGACATCTCCGCGATACCCCCCGCGTTATCCGCCACAGGCCCGTAAGCGTCCGTTGCAAGGGTAATTCCCAAAGTGGAGAGCATACCCACAGCCGAAATACCCACCCCGTACAGCCCTTGCGAAAAACTCGCGCCTCCGCCCGAAGCGAAGTAGCTCAAAAGAACCGAAAGGGCTACGATAATAACGGGAATCAAAGTGGACAGCATACCCAGCGAAATGCCGCCAATGATAATCGTGGCGGGCCCCGTCAGGCTCGAAGCCGAAAGTTCGCGTGTGGGTTTGTAGGTGTCCGAAGTATAATACTCCGTAAAAAACCCGATAAGAACCCCCGCGAGAAGCCCCGAAAGAACCGCCGCGTATACTCCTATCCTCTGGGGATAATTTTCGCAGTCAAGAAAAAACCAAATCACGGGAAAAGCCGCCGCAATAATCAGGATAGAGGAAATATAGGTACCCTTGCGCAGGGCCATGAGAAGGGACTTTTGGTCTGTCTTCTCGCCGCAGCGCACGAAAAAAGTCCCGATAATCGAAGCTACAGTCCCCACAGCAGCCATAACCATGGGAACAGCCGCCCCTCCGAAACCATAGCCCGCGGACACGGCAAGGGCTATCGTAGCTACAATCGAACCCACATAGGATTCGTAGAGGTCCGCCCCCATGCCCGCGACATCGCCCACGTTGTCGCCTACGTTGTCCGCAATCACAGCGGGGTTGCGGGGGTCGTCCTCAGGAATCCCCGCCTCCACCTTGCCCACAAGGTCGGCCCCAACGTCCGCGGCCTTTGTAAAAATGCCCCCGCCCACACGCGCGAAAAGCGCCATGCTCGAAGCTCCCATCCCGAAGGTGAGCATTGCCGCCGAAATCTTGCTGATTTGGGCGGCCTCGTTTCCCGCGAGACCTGCGTAAAACACGTACTTCAAAAGGAAAAACCAAATCGACAAATCAAGAAGCCCCAGGCCCACAACAGTAAAACCCATAACCGAACCGGAGGAAAAAGCCACGCGCAGGCCCTTGTTGAGACTCTCGGAGGAAGCCTGGGCTGTACGCGCATTGGCAGCCGTGGCAATCTTCATTCCGATAAAACCCGAAAGGCCCGAAAAAAAGCCCCCGCTGATAAAAGCAAAAGGAACAAAAGGCGTGAGAAAACCCGCAAAGGACATAAGCCCCAGCGCGGCAAACATAAGCGCAAAAAAGATTGAAACGCCCGTGTACTGCCGCTTTAGGTACGCCCCCGCGCCCTTGCGCACAGCCCCGGAAATTCTGCGCATCGTCTCGTTCCCCTCAGAAAACCCCAACACTTTTTTTGCCTGATAGAAAGCGAAAAGCAGCGCCAGAACCGAACCCGCCGGCGCCAGGATAAAATACTGTTCACTCATACCACTCCCCCGCAAGAAAATTTTTATTATTGTATATAAAGTAAAATTCTTACGTACCCTTGTCAACAGCAAAACCAGGGCCAGCGCACTATCCTCAGAGTCTCCGCATTTAATTTTTTTGAAGATTCATGGCGCATTTTTTGCGGGCCTTGCCCGCAAAAAACCGGGCTATCCGCTCCAATTCCTCAAAAATTACCTTGAGGTAATTTTCTGCGGGATTTCCGCTACTATCCCTTGCGCTGTTACCCTGCATGATTTTGCTCCGCAAAATCATGCAGGGACCAAAGGCCCGGGCCGCCTCCGGCGTACAACGGGACTTGACAACCTCCCTCTTTTTTTGGCACCATATTTTAGGTGAAAGGAAACAGCTTTGAAGAACCTGAAAGAAACTTTTTTAGCGACAAATATACGCCTGAAGCACAGTCTCACTGTGTTTTGTCTGCCGTTTCGGGCTTTGT
>JAITGB010000166.1 GCA_031280945.1 Spirochaetales bacterium | reverse complement strand
TCTTTGGAGGCGCAAAGCCATATCTAAAAAAGGCAATAAATATGCGGATTCAGTTTGGCGGCTTTCAGAGGCCCGGTGTGCTTTTCGCGCTTTTTTTTGCGGGGGCTCTTTCTCTTTTTGGGCAGACAGCGGCGGAAATGGAAACTCTCCTTACCCAAAAGAGCATTTCATGGGCAAGCGCGGCGCGTTTTACCGTGGAAGCGGCGGGGGCGGCTGTGCCGGCAAGTCCACGGGAGGCTTTCGAGTTTGCCGCAAACAAGGGCTGGCTGCCGGAAGGTGCGGAGGAAAACGGCATCGCCCGTCTTGACGGGGTGGCTCTCCTCCTTATGGGGGCTTTTGACGTATCCGGCGGTATTTTCTATTCCCTTTTCAAAAATCCTCACTACGCCTATAGGGAACTCGTGTACAAAAACATTATTCAGGGCAAGGTTGACCCTGCCATGACTGTTTCAGGGGACTATTTCTTTTTTATGCTGGGAAAGCTCCTTTCCTCCATAGAGGAAGCCCAGGAAGAAGCCAGTACGCAAGCGGCCGGCAGGAAAGAGAAGGAGCGGGGGGAAGCGAAGCAGAGCGAGATGCGCAGGCAGGCCCTTGCCCGGCGGGTGGAGATTACCATTCTGGAGGGCGCCCCACAATGAAGCAAAAAAGCGTTTTACTCCTCTGTGCGTTCCTTTTTATTCTCCTGTCCGCGTTTCCCCTTGGAGCGGCTGACATGGGGCTCATTCTTGACCAGAGCGCGTCCTATACGCGGTTTGACGGAGACGGTTCGCTTGTGTATTCGGGGAGCCTCATACCCTGGTTTTCGGTTCCCTTAGGAGAGAGTGGAGACTTCTACTTTTCCGCTTCGGCAACGCGCAAGTACGAAAACGAAAAGTGGTTTTTTATCCCTGAGCTTTTCAGGACGGAATTCGAGTGGCGTTTTTCAAAGAGTACGCAGGTAAAATTGGGCCGTTTTCAGTACACAGACCCCCTGGGTTTTATTGCCGCGGGGCTTTTTGACGGCCTTCAGTTTTCGCAAGTTTTGGGAAACGGGGTTCTTTCGCTGGGGGGCTGGTATACGGGTTTTCTTTTCAAGAAAACCGCGGAAATTACTCTTACCCCGGAAGACCTTGCTTCTTACCATTCCGAACTTGACTACGGGAATTTTTCCGATACTTACTTTGCATCGCGCCGCGTCTTCGCGGCTTTGGGCTACGAACATCCGGCAATAGCGGAAAAAATTCGCTTAAAGACAGCTCTCCTTGGCCAGCTTGACCTGAATAGCAGGGAGACGGAGGAGGCTTTCAACAGCGCCTACTTCGCTCTAAAACTTACTGTTCCTCTTGGAGCCAGTTTCTTCATTGACGCGGGAGGGGCTGTTGAGGGTTCTGATGACGGGGTAGAACGTAAACTTGCATTTGCCGGAGAGGGAGGGCTTTCCTGGCTGCCTCCTACGGAAATCAAGGATAAACTTTCACTGATGGGCCGTTTTACAAGCGGCGTACAGGAGGGTTCTTCCAGCAAGGTTACCGCTTTTTCTCCTCTTACCACGGAAACTCAAGGAATTATTCTTGAGGCAAAACTTTCGGGCTTGTCAGCTCTGCACGCTGTGTATACGGCGCGGCTTGTTCAAGCTCTTGCAATTAACCTTTCGGCGTATTATTTTATAAGAACCGACAAGGGAACGTATCAGGGGTGGCTTGCTTCGAATGAAGGCTATCGCCTGGGCGCTGAGTTCTTTGGAACTCTTATCTGGAGTCCTGTCTCAGACCTGCGGGTTCAGGTGGGGGGCGGGGCGTTTCTGCCTTCGCTGGGCGACACCGCGCCTTCGGAGCCTCTGCGCTGGAAAATTCTCGCAAACGTGGTTCTCGTGTTATATTGATATTTTTTATGTTTAAGGAGAAGAAAGAATGAAAAAAACTGTCGTCTTCACTTTTCTGTTTTTCGCGGCTTGTGCGGCTTTTGCCCAGAGCGGAACCATCACGGAAATTTCGGGTTCTGTTGAAATAAAGGCAGGAGGCGCGGCCGGCTTTGTCCCCGCCAAAATGGGGGATTCGATTGACAAGAACACTGTTATTTCAACAGGGTTCAGGAGTACGGCCCTTATCAATCTGGGAAGCGCGAATATCCTGGTGCGGCCTCTTACCCGCCTGAGTTTGGATGAGCTTGTTCGGGTGCAGAATGTTGAGACAATCAACGTAAACCTGCAGGCGGGGCGCGTCCGTGTAGACGTAAAGCCTCCTGCCGGAAGCAAAGCCGACTTTACGATAAAAACCCCTACGGCTACGGCGTCTGTGCGGGGAACGGACTTTGATTTTGATACGCGGAGCATCCATGTGAACGAGGGCGCTGTTGCCTATAGCGGTGATATGGGGCCTGCTGTCCTTGTTATGGAAAACAACGACAGCAGCGTTAATGATATAAGCGGCAGAGTGGCCGACCCTATTGAGGTGTATACGACAACGATTCTGCCTCCTCCTCCTCCGGGTTCGGGCGCTCCCAGGGGGCCAATAACCGAACTGCCGCTGCAGGACCCTGATGTTGGTATAGGCATACGCTGGGATAATTAGCGGAAAAATCAACGCGCGTTTAATCGGGCTGAGGGTTTTTTCGGGCAAGGCCCGATAAAATGCGTAGGGCCAGCGCACTATGTACGCTAAATTAGGAGTCACGGTAAGGGGCAGTGGTATTTGCCTCCACTACAAAAGAACAAATTGCGCGGAGCGCAAAAAAACCGTGGGCTCTGCGCAAGGGATAGGAGCGGAAATCCCGCAAAAAATTGCCAAGGGCAATTTTTGAGGAATTGGAGCGGATAGCCCGGTTTTTTGCCTTGCGGATTTTGCTCCGCAAAATCGCGCTGGGCAAAAAATGCGCCCGAATACTGCAGCGTTCCGATATGAACTAATTATCGTGGCCGCTATTGTGTTTCCGAAAAGAGTAAATTGAAAAGTTCCTCATAGTTTTGGGTTACGGGGAGGCCGGGAAACTCTTTGGTTATGCCTGCAGGCGGGCGGAAGAAGAAGCCTTTTTGGGCTGTTTGGAGCATGGCGACGTCGTTGTAGGAGTCGCCTGCGGCGTATACTGTGAAGCCGAGGCTTTGCAGGGCGAGGACGGCTTTCTTTTTTCCGTTTTGCTGGCGCAGGGTGTAGT
>JAITGB010000119.1 GCA_031280945.1 Spirochaetales bacterium | reverse complement strand
TTTTTTATAAACTAAAAGCGGAGGTTGAAGATGAAGATTGGTTTTGTTGGTTTGGGGATTATGGGAAAGCCTATGTCGAAGAATTTGCTCAAGGCGGGCTACAAGATTGTGGCCTACGATGTTGTAACCGCGGCCCTGGACGAGGTTGTGGCTGCGGGGGCGGAGAAGGGGGCCTCGCCCAAGGATGTGGCGGCGCGGGCTGAGGGCGTTGTTGTTACGATGCTGCCGAACTCGCCGCACGTGAAGACTGTGTGTTTGGGCAAGGATGGGATTATCGAGGGGGCGAAGCCGGGGACTTTGATTGTGGATATGAGTTCGATTGCGCCTCTTGCGTCTCAGGAGGTGGCGAAGGCTTTGAAGGAGAAGGGGATTGAGATGATTGATGCTCCTGTGTCGGGCGGGGAGCCGAAGGCTATCGATGGGTCTTTGGCGATTATGGTGGGGGGCAAGGAGGAGCATTTTAACAAGGTGAAGGATATGCTTCTTAAGATGGGTTCTTCGGCTGTTCTGTGCGGCGATATTGGGGCGGGCAATGTTACGAAGCTCGCTAACCAGATTTGCGTTGCCTTGAACATTGCGGGTATGTCGGAGGCTTATGTTCTTGCTACGAAGGCGGGGGTTGACCCCCAGAAGGTTTTCGATGCGATTAAGGGTGGTCTTGCGGGAAGCACTGTTCTTAACGCGAAGTCTCCTATGGTGCTGGAGGGGAACTATAAGCCGGGTTTCCGTATTGAGCTTCATATTAAGGATTTGCAGAATGCTCTTGATACGGCTCACGAGCTGGGGGTTCCTATTCCTCTTACGGCGGGGGTTATGGAGATGTTTCAGGCTTTGCGGGTTGACGGTAAGGCGAAGGACGACCACGGCGGGCTTATTCAGTTCTACGAGAAGGCTGCCGGCGTGAAGGTTCGCAAGAAATGAGGCTCGCGGGAAAAAGCGCGCTTATAACCGGGGCTGCCCAGGGTATAGGCGCTGCTATTGCGAAAAAGTTCGCTTCCGAGGGGGCAGTTGTTTTTATCTGCGACCTTCAGGCGGAGGAGGGGGAGAAGAGCGCTGCCGAGATTAAGGCTTCGGGCGGTGAGGCGCATTTTGTAACTCTCAATGTGGCGGACGAGGTGAGCTGGCAGGCGGCGTATGCGGAGGTTGTGAGGGTGTCGGGGAGGCTTGATATTCTTGTCAACAATGCGGGTATCAATATCCGTGAGCCTATTGAGGAGATGAGGGTTGAGAGTTTCGATAAGATGCTTTCTGTGAATGTGAAGGGGCCTTTTATTGGTATTAAGCACGCGATTCCTCTTTTGCGGAAATCAGGGGGGGGCTGCATTATCAATATGTCGAGTATTTGCGGTCTTGTGGGGCATAAGTTTACAACGGAGGCCTACACGATTACAAAGGGCGCTCTTACTTTGATGACGAAGACTGTGGGGGTGAGGTACGCGAAGGATAATATCCGGTGCAATTCTATTCACCCGAGTACGGTGTATACGCCTCTTGTTGAACAGATGTTCAAAGACCCGGAGAAAAAGGCTCAGCGTTTTGGGGAGATTCCTTTGGGGAGGCTTGCTTCGGCGGACGATGTTGCTTCGGCTGCCCTGTACCTTGCTTCGGATGAGGCTTCTTTTTTGAATGGCGTGGCCCTGCCTGTTGACGGCGGGCTTACGGCCTACTAGGGTTTCGGGTTCGGGGGGGCCGGTTTTGGAAGGGCCGGGCGGCGGTGTTTCGGGCGGGCCTCTCTATCCCTGCCTGAGGCTCAAGCCGGGGAGGGAGTTTCCGCTTCTTGCGGGCCACCCCTGGGTTTTTGGGGGCGGGGTTAGTTCGGCTCCTGACTGTGCGTCGGGCGCTCTTGTGGAGGTCCTCTCCTCTGCGGGCGATTTTATTGGCTGCGCGACTTTCCACCCCGCGAATACAATCCGCGCCCGTATGCTCTCCCGCGAGAGGGTGGCGGTTGATGGTGACTTTTTTAGGCGGCGGTTCGCGGTTCTCTATAAAGAAAAAAATTCCCTGCTTCCTCCGGGGACGGACGGTTTTCGTCTTGTCCATGCGGACGCGGATTTTCTGCCGGGTCTTGTGGTTGACCTCTACGGGAAGACTGCTGTTTTTCAGTTTCATACGGCGGGCATGGAGGGTTTCCGTAAAATTATTGTGGAGGCTCTTTGGGGTATGGGGGGCCGGGGAGGGGCGGAAAGGGGGGAGGGGACGGAAGGGGCGGGGGGCCCTGTGTGTATTTCCTGTGTGGTGGAGAGGTCTGATGTCGATGCCCGCCTGAAGGAGGGGCTTAAAAAGCGTCCTGCGGAGATTCATTCAGGCGAGGTAAGCTGTCCTGCGGCTTTCCGCGAGGCGGGGCTTCTTATGTACGCGGACGTTCTTTCGGGGCAGAAGACGGGTTTTTTCCTTGACCAGAGAGACGCTCGAATCTGGGTGCGGGCTGCCGCGAGGGGCAGGCGCGTTCTTAATCTTTTTAGCTACACGGGGGCCTTTGGCCTTGCGGCGGCTTCGGGCGGGGCTGCTACGGTTCTGAATGTTGATGTGTCGGAGGGCGCTCTTGAGCTGGGAAGGCGGATTTTTGCGGAGAATGGTTTTTCCGGCGGGGAGGGGTGCAGCGCGCGTTTTGAGGCGGCTGATGTTTTTGACTACATCGAGGCGGAAAAGGGGGCCCTGCGGGATTTTTTGCGGGGCGGGCTTCTTGTGTGCGACCCTCCGGCCTTTGCAAAATCCGTGTCTCATCTTGAGCAGGCGAAGAAGGCCTACGCCCGCTTAAACCGTTTGTGCTTTGAGCTTCTTTCCCCGGGCGCTCTTTTTGTAACAAGTTCCTGTTCGGCTGTTCTGGGGTCTGATGACTTTATGGCTGTTCTGCGTACCGCGGCGGGGAGGGCGGGCCGCCGGGCGCGCGTTCTTGCGCTTTTGTCCCAGCCTGCGGACCATACGAGTCTTCTTGCGTTTCCTGAGGGGCCCTATCTTAAAACCTGCGCTCTGGAGATTGTGGAGTAGGGGGTTTTTCCAGGGCCTACGGGAGAACCGCACTGAGAAAAGCCTTGTAGAAGAGAACGGCCTTTTCCAGTTGGCTTACCGCGATAAACTCGTTACGAATGTGGGCCTGCTCTATGCTCCCCGGCCCTATGATAATCGCGGGCATACCTTTGCCGGTAAAAATTGTCTGTTCGCAGGTGGCGGTAAAATCGCGTACCCGGCAGTCTTCGCCAAATGCGCTGCGGTATGCCCGGCTCGCAAGCCGGACAATTTCGGAATCAGCTTCTACTTCGCCGGAGCCGAGGGACAAATACGGTTCAAGGGTGTAGTCAAATTCGGCGTGTTCTTTTTTAACGGCATCCAAAACATCCCGGATTTCTTTTTCGGTGGACTCTTTGGTTTCGCCGGGAATGATGCGTCTGTCAACGGTGATAAAACAGCTTCCCGGAACAATGTTGTCCGTTTCTCCTCCGCTTATTGTGGTTACAACGCAGGTGGGGGCCGGCAGGACGGGATGCGTTATGCGCTTCAGGCTTTTTGCGTACTCTTTGAGGGCCAGAATACCAAAGCTTGAGTTTTCGATAGCGTTCAGTCCGTCCTGCGGCGTACCGGAATGACAGCTTCTTCCTGCAAAGCCTACACGAAAACGTATTGTGCCTCTGTGCGCGATTGCCAGTTCCAGCAGCGTTGGTTCGCCGATAACAACATAATCGGCCCCTTGCGTATAGGGAAGCGAAGCGAGCGTTCCAAGATTTAATCTTTCTTCGTCCGCCACAAAATTTAAAACAAGTTCTCCGCTGAACTCTTTCTGCACAAACTCCAGGGCCGCTACGAGCATTGCCGCGACTCCGCCTTTCATGTCCGCGGTTCCCCGCCCGTATATGCGTCCGTCCTTTTCCGTGGCGGTAAAAGGCGGAGTGTCCCAGTTTTCACTGGCAGGCACGACATCGATGTGTCCGTTCAATACGACTTTTTTTCCGCCGTGCCCTTTTTTCCAGGACGCGGCAACGCT
>JAITGB010000034.1 GCA_031280945.1 Spirochaetales bacterium | reverse complement strand
GTCGGAATCTCCGCGGCTGCGCTCCTCATGCTCCTGAATATTCAGTTCGCAATGGTGATAGGCTTCTGCGGCTTTGCCGTGAGCGGTATTTCGCGCTGGATTTTCGCCGGAATTCTTTTCCGAAAAAAACAGAAAGCTGAAAAATCTGAAAGCGAAAGCGATGCCGAAGTTGAATCCGCACCCGAAAAAGAAGAAGAGGAGACGGAATAGGTTTTTTTAGTTTAAAACCTTACCTGTCCTTCGTATTTACAAAAACCTGCTGGGCAATTCCCGTATAAATCTGGCGGGGCCGCATGAGTTTCTGCTCCGCATCGCGGCTGTTTTCCAGCCACTGTGCAATCCAGCCCGGAAGCCTGCCTATGGCGAAAATTACCGTAAACATATTCGAGGGAATGCCCATGGCTCTGTAGGCTATGCCCGTGTAAAAATCAACGTTGGGGTAAAGATTTTTTTCCTGAAAGTAGGGGTCGCGCAGGGCCGCCTCCTCAAGCTCCACCGCAATATCGAGGAGGGGGTCGCTCAACCTGAGATGTTCCAGAAGACTTTTGCAGGCTTTCTTCGCAATACGCGCGCGGGGGTCGTAGGCTTTGTAAATTCTGTGGCCGAAACCCATAAGACGGATTTTTGAATCCTTGCTCTTCGCGGCCTGGATAACTTTGGCAACCGAATCTCCGCTCTCGTGAATTGTGTCGAGCATTTCGATAACCGCCTGATTCGCGCCGCCGTGTAGAGGCCCCCAGAGGGCGCAGATACCCGCGGAAATCGAAGCGTAGAGATTTGCGCCCGAACTTCCCACAGTGCGCACGACAGTGGTTGAACAGTTCTGCTCGTGGTCCGCGTGCAGAATGAGAAAAAGATTGAGAGCCTTTTCCACAACAGGGTCAATGATGTAGTCGTGTACAGGAGAAGAGAACATCATGTTGAGAAAGTTTTCGCAGTAGCGCAGCTTGTAGCTCGGATACACAAAAGGCTCGCCTATGAATTTTTTGTAGGAAAAAGCCGCGAGGGTTCTTACTTTGGAAAGAAGACGCGCAACCGTATTATCGATTCTCTCCGTAACCGATTCCGTATCCATCTCAGGATAAAACGAAGAGAGCGAAACAACCATAGCCGAAAGGACAGCCATGGGGTGAGCGTGTTCGGGGTAGTTGCGGAAAAAGTGCTGCATATCCTCGTGAATAAGGGAATGTTCGTTCATCAGGCTTGAGAATTTACTCTGCTCATCGAGGGTAGGCAGTTTTCCCATAATAAGGAGGTAGGCCACCTCAAGAAACATACACTGCTCCGCAAGGTCTTCTATATTGCAGCCCCTGTGGAGAACAAGACCTTTTTCGCCGTCAACAAAAGTAATATCGCTCGAACAAATACCCGTGTTCACAAGCCCCGGGTCGTAGGTAACAAGACCCGTCTCCCGCCTGAGGGCGCTTATGTCAAGGGCCCTCTCGCCCCGCGAACCCTCATACACGGGAAACGAAACCCTCTTCCCTTCAAAAGTAAAGTCCGCAGCCCCCGCCTCCTTCTTGTTCGTCCTCATTGCATCTCCTCCTCGCCTTAGGGGTTCCCGTGCGCATAGCAAAAGCCGTCAATATAATCCTTAAGCTCCGTGATTTTTTTTATCGAAGGAAAACTTAAATCCCCCGAAGCCCCGGCTCCGGCCCCGCTTCCGGCTCCGGGGCCCGTTCCTATTCCCGCAGCCGTAGAGCCGTCCTCGTCAACAAGAAGAACCCTCCCCCCCATCTCGCGGAAGGCAGCAAGATAATGCGGAAGGTCATCCACGAAAAGAACACCGCGAATATCCTGCCCCAGCTCCTCAAGCGGCCCCAGGTACGCCCCCCTCTCCGGCTTGCCGCGAAAACCATTGTAGCGAATATCAAAAACGCGGGAAAACCTGTCCTGGATACCCAGACAGGAAAGAACGCGCAGGGCGTGTTCCCGGGGCGAGTTTGTCAAAACAGCCTTGGGAATCTGAATCGCGTCCAGCATCGCGCACAGGCCCGGGTCCCGCGCAATAAAATCCCCCACATTTTCCGGATGCACCGCCGCGAGAAACCCCTCCCTGTCCGTAAACCCGCATTCCTCCGTCAGCCACGTAAGCGTAGTCCCAAAGGCCACCATCTTCGTCCGGCGCAAAGCCAAAGCCTCCTCAAAAGAAATCCCCAGAAACCCCGCCGCCGCCGCCGTCATTCTCCGGCTGATTTCCCTATCAAGCCCGCTCGACTTGGGGTACAAAGTATTGTCGAGGTCAAAAAGAAGATACTCAAACATCGCCCCATTACACCACAAACGCCCAAAAAGAACAAGAGAAAATTACATAAATATACATATTTTACCCGAAAATTCCCCATAAAATGGTAAATTTATGCAGTTAATACAGATTTGGGCGCAGTCCCGAGCAAATTTCCCGAAGGGAAATTTGCGAGTCCGATAAAACGCGGCTTGTAACTATACGCAAAATCAGGCTAAGTGCGTCATACCAGTACTACGTGGCTGTGGCCCTTATCGCGTTTTTGAGGGGGGGCTTTGCGGGGCTGCGCTTCGCTCCGGTATTTTCAGGGAGCAAAGCCCCCTGAAAATACCCTGCGGCCCCTCCAATCCCTTGCGCAGCCCGGGCTTGAGGGTTTACGGCAAAACCCCTGTCCCCAGCCTACGGCTTTTGTTTGCGATACGTCTTGCGGTAAGCCCTTTGGCCGCGCAAGCGATTGCAGTGGAAATGCCCCAGAGGGGCATTGGAACGGAAAGCGCGGTCCAACGGATGCGCCCAAATTCTTCATATTGCCACGCGCTGTAAATTGTGCTATCTTTTAGTCTAATTATGAATTCGGTAATCCGCTGCGTCGGCATCGACGTCGGCTCCACAACGGTCAAGGCCGTTGTCCTGTCCCCTGATAAAAAGAACATTGATTTTTCGCACTACCGCCGCCATAATGCGGAACAGGCGGCTGCGGTTCACGCGCTTCTTGCTCGCATTCACGAGATGTTTCCGGGCTCGCGCCTTTGTGTGGCGGTCTGCGGCTCGGGGGGGCTTTCCATTGCGAAGGCTCTGGGCGCGCACTACGTTCAGGAGGT
>JAITGB010000006.1 GCA_031280945.1 Spirochaetales bacterium | reverse complement strand
CCCCGCCGCGCGGGGCGCGGCGGGGGGAGGTGCGGCTCTGCCGCCCGAAGGGCGGGGTGAGGGGAGCGCGGAAACAGGCTCTTCAGGGTTTTACCCCGATGCGTTTGTTTTCAAAAAAGCGAAGCGCACAGAGCCCTTTGGCGCGCAAGGGATAGAAGCGGAAATCCTTGCGGATTTTGCACAGCAAAATCCGCTGGATTGGAGCGGATAGCCCGGTTTTTTGCCGCACAGCGGCAAAAAATGCGCCCAAAAAATTCTTATGTGTACGGGCTCTTTATTATATATTTTATTACAGATGGCGTTTTTATTTAAAAAAGTAACTGGATTTCTTACTGTTCCGGTGGAGAGGTTTCTGTCGGGGCTGAGGCTGGGCATGAGGGCCAAGCTGATTATTATTTTTGTGCTTATCAAGGTTATTCCGCTTGTGATTTTGACGTTTCTGGCGTGGCGGCAGGCTTCGCTTTTGGGCGGGGAGCTGGCGGTGCGCGCGCAGGAGCTTATGGGGCGGGCAAATGAGGCTTTGGCGGAGACGGGGGAGATTGCTGTTTTGGATTCGGTGAAGGCTATCAACGAGAGCGCTACGGACGATATTGAGCGTTTGAGTACGGATATGGCGCGGCGCGTTGCGGATTTTCTCTACGAGCGGGACGGGGATATTCTCTACGCGGCGGGGCTTGCCCCTGATGAGGGGGCCTATAGGCATTTCGTGGAGGCTCGGCGGAGGAGAATTCTTGCGCCGGGCGAGTGGGTTCTTGCGGGAGACGGGGGCTCGTGGGTTCCTGCGGCGGCGGGAGACGGGGGGGAGCTTGTGTCGTCTTCCAATCCCGAAAACCAGAGGAATTTCAACTACAGGCGGCCTGAGTCTTTTGCCTACGAGAGCCGGCCTTTGTACCTGGAGATGAGCTTTGTTGACCTCGCGGGGAACGAGCGGGTCAAAGTTACAACTTCGCCGCGTATGGACGGGCGGCTTAAAAACGTGGCGAACCGTTTGAATACCTACGTGAAGGCGGAGTCGTATTTTGGGGAACTGAAGAGGCTCAAAGCGGGGGAGATTTACGTTTCGGATGTGATTGGGGCGTATGTGCCTTCCCGGCTTATTGGTATGTATACTCCTGGGGAGGCCCAGGCGCGGGGGCTGGAGTTTAGGCCGGAGGAGGAGGCCTACGCGGGGAGGGAGAATCCTGTGGGGCGGCGTTTTAAGGGGATTGTGCGCTGGGCCGCGCCTGTTGTGCGGGGGGGCGCGATTACGGGCTACGTTACGCTTGCTTTGGACCACGACCATATTATGGAATTCGCCGACCATGTTACGCCTGTCCAGGAGAGGTACACGGAGCTTCCGAGCGCTTTCGAGGGGAACTACGCTTTTATGTGGGATTACAAATGCCGGAACATTTCTCATCCGAGGCATCATTCAATCGTGGGCTACGACCCCCAGACGGGGGAGCCGATGGTTCCCTGGCTGGAGGAGGGTATGTACGGACAGTGGCGCTCTTCGGGCAAGAGTTACGCGGAGTTTATCAGGGACCAGCCGGTTTTTTTGGAGCAGTCGCGGAAGAAGAGGCTCGCGCGGGAGCTCGAAGAGAGGGGCCTTGTGGGGCTGGACGGGCGCTACCTCAACAACGCGCCGCAGTGTACGGGCTGGTTCGATTTGACGCGCGAGGGAGGGTCGGGGTCTTTCCTGATTCAGTGGGGGGGCATCTGGAAGCTGACAACCGCGGCGGCTATTCCCTACTACACGGGGAGGTACGGGCTTTCCCGGAGGGGCTTTGGTTTTGTTACGATTGGGGCTGATTTTGAGGATTTTGAACATTCGGCGCGGGAAACGGAAAAACTTTTGGCGGAGGTGATTATGGGGGCGAACCGCGAACTGGGCGAGGCTGCGAATGAGGCCCAGAACGCGATTGCGGAGAATCTTTTTTCGACCGCGATGGGGCTTCTGGTGTCCGCGGGGGTTATGGTTCTTTTTGTTGTTCTTATTGCGATATGGATGGCTTCGGTTTTTACGGGGAGCATCACGCGGCTTGTTGAGGGAATTTCCCGTTTTCGTTCGGGGGAGAGGCAGTTCCGGTTTCATGCTTCGGTGAAGGATGAGCTGGGGATGCTGGCGGATTCTTTTGACGCTATGGCGGAGGGGCTTGAGGCGAGCGTTACCCAGCCTTTGGTTATTACGGACTTAGACAGAAAAATTATTTTTATGAACAGGGCGGGGCTGGAGAAGAGCGGCGCGTGTCTTTCGGCTCTTTTGGGCAAGTCCTACGGTGAGTTATCCGTATACCCCAGGGGGTCAAAGAGCGACCCCATCGCGGCCCTGGAGGAGGGCAGGGAGGCGGAGGCTATTTTTTTGGAAAAGGAGAGGCGGTATATACGGGGGAGCGCTTCCTACCAGATGGACGGGGAGGGCCGGAAGATTGGCTACATTATCGTAAGTACGGATGTTACCGAGAGCGTGGAGAGGCGGATTGAGCTTGAAAAGGCTGTAAGCGCGGCGAACAAAGCCAACGCTCACAAGGGAGAGTTTCTTGCCCGTATGAGCCATGAAATCCGTACTCCCATGAACGCGATAATCGGCATGACGAATATCGTGAAAAAGAGGCTCGCGGAAAAAACGGTTAACATGGAGGAGGTGTGCTCCCACGTGCGGCAGATTGAGGCGTCCTCCCAGCATCTTTTGGGGCTTTTGAACGATATTCTTGACCTTTCCAAAATTGAGGCGGGCAAAATTGAGCTTGCCGAAGAGGAACTGGACCTCCTGAAGCTGGCGAACACTGTGGAGGTCATTATACGCTCGCGCTGTTCGGAAAAAAATCTTGCTTTCGAGGTTCATTTTGATTTTGACGCTCCGGCTGTTTTTTCGGGCGACCCGCTCAGGCTCCGGCAGGTTCTTTTGAATCTTCTGGGAAACGCGGTAAAGTTTACGCCCGACGGGGGGACACTGGACTTTAGCATTACCCAGAGGGACAAGAAGGAGGGCAAAACTCTTCTTGATTTTTCCGTGCGGGACAGCGGCATTGGCATTTCCGGGGAGGCCCTTGCCTCGCTTTTCCGGCCCTTTGAGCAGGCCAGCAGCCAGATTACCCAGCGCTACGGGGGGACGGGGCTGGGGCTTGCCATCAGCAAGAGCATCGTGGGCCTTTTCGGCGGGGACATACGTGTACACAGCGAAGTGGGCAAGGGGAGCCAGTTCAGCTTCAGCCTGTGGCTTACGGACAGAGAGGCTTCCGGCGGCGAGGAGGTCGCGGCGGAGGACGCCACGGGTATGTTCCAGGGCAAGAGGGCCCTCCTCGTAGACGATGTTGAGATTAACCGCGTTATAGCGGTAAACCTTCTTGAATACACGGGCCTCGCCATGGACGAGGCGGCGGACGGTATCGAAGCGCTTGAGGCTTTTGAGAATTCCGCGCCGGGTGACTACGACATTATCTACATGGATATACAGATGCCGCGCATGGACGGTTACGAGGCCGCCTCGGCCATACGCGCCCTGGACAGGAGCGACGCGAAAACCGTACCCATAGTGGCCCTGACCGCAAACGCCTTTAAGGACGACATAGACAATGCCCTGCGGCACGGCATGAACGCGCACATAGCGAAGCCTTTTGAAATCGAAAAGTTTATCGAAATAACCTTCCGCCTTGTAAACCCGCGAAAACACGGCGCGGAGCCTATGTAGCTATTTTTGAAGATGGAGGGCGCATTTTTTCGGGCAAAGCCCGAAAAAACCAGGCTATCCGCTCCAACTCCTCGAAAGCGCCGATGCGCTTTCTGCGGGGTTTCCGCTTCTATCCCTTGCGCACCCACGGCCCGGCCCGCCTCCGGCGGGCCGGAGGCGCTTCTATCCAGGCTGCATGGGCGAGCAGCAATCCCGCAGGGATTGCGGCCAGCCCCTTGCGCGGAGCTACACCGGCCCCGGAGGCATAACGAGTTTTTCAAAACACGCATGAGCGCGGCGCACAGCCTCTTTTCCGTCTTTCAGCATCACCCCGTGATGAGACGGAATAAGAGCCTCAAAGTCAACATTCATAAGTTTTTCAACGCTCTTCGAATACGCAAGAGGAGAACAGTCCCACAGCGGCTGCAGGGATATAGCGCCGCCGGGAAAAATTAAATCGCCCGAAAAAAGATACCGCACGCCCGCAAGTTCGGTGAGCCAGGCGCAGTGGCCGCTGCAATGGCCCGGCGTAGCAATGGCCCGGAATTCCAGACCCGCGGCTTCCAGAACTTCCCCGTCAGAGGCAGGATTTACCGGACAGCCACTAAAAACATAGTCCGCAGGATATACGCCGGCCTTAATCGCCTGGGGCAGCGAAATTGCCTCACGGTTGGCCTCACTCACATAGGAAGCGGTTTCCGCAAGAGCATACACAAGGCTGCCCGTATAGGCGGCAAGCCCCGCAGCGCCTCCCGCGTGGTCAGCGTGCGCGTGGGTAAGGAGAATAGCGCGGCAGTCTTTGGGCCGGAAACCTGAATCAAGGAGCCTGTCCTTGACGCGATGAGCCTCAAGGCCGCAGCCGCAGTCGATGAGTACATAGCCCCCATTTCCTTTCACAAGATAAACATTGCAGTCAAAAGGATTTGTCAGGCCGAAACCCGCGCCTCCCCCGCCAATTACCCACAGGCCCTCTGTTAATTTCATGCGAGAAGCGCCTCATTGAACTTCGCCACCCAGGAAAGCCTCTCCTGCGAAGCGAGGGAATAATTATAGATAAAAAAAGTATCACACCCGCTTGCGCGCGCCGTGAGAAGTGTAGCGCAAAAAGAATCCCTGTCAGCCTCCCGCAGGAGAGTCGCCGCCATTCCCACAGAGGTCTGGCTGTCAAAAAGACGTATGGTATTGCGTACCATGCCGTAGGTTTCACCCGGGCCATAGACCAAAGGCATCCACATCCCCGCCTTTCCCTCGGCAGCGGAAAAACTTAAACCCTCCAGATACACCTTGTTAATATCAAAGGGCACGGCGCTGGGAATAATCCGGGACTCCGCCCCTCTCTGGCAAAGCTGCTCCGAAATCTCTCCAATAAATTCAGCCAGCATAAGCTGCCGGGCCTCCTGGTAGCGCAGTAATTCCGGCTCTTCCAGCATAAGCATTGCCGCAAGAGCATCCTCATTTTCCCGTCCTCCAAGCTCGCTGTTGAGAAGCCGTAAACCCAGCTTTTTCGCTTTTTCCCGCAGAGCCTGCGGCTCCAGACCCCGCATAAGCTCAGCGGCGCGGCTCATGCAGTCAGGACAAAAACACAAAGACCAGAGCCACCGCACAGCCGTGGTTATACCCACATTGGCAATAGCTCCAAAAGGGCCCGTACCCGCCGGCCTGGGGCCTATTGACTCTATCATAACGCTGTCGGGACGCAGCTCTTCACATATATCGGTTAAAAGAGCGGCGGCGTATTCTCTGACATCAGGATGGGAAGGGCAGAGGCTGTGGGTATAGTAATCGCCAAAAAGATTCTCCACACAGAGGTCCGGGTGCTCATCTCCCAGGCTCGC
>JAITGB010000275.1 GCA_031280945.1 Spirochaetales bacterium | reverse complement strand
CGCTTCGCTTCGGTATTTTTTTGGGCATTGCCCAAAAAAATACCCCTGCGGATTTTGCGAAGCAAAATCCGCAAGCCCCTCCAATCCCTTGCGCACGGACCAAAGGCCCAAGCGAAACGTTTTCCCGCCCCCGGCCTGTAACCACGCCGCGCTCCGCGCGGCGGCCTTGCTGGATTTGCACAGCCAATCCAGCAAGGCCGCGTCCGCCGCGTCCGCATAATTTTATCTCTCCCCCCGCCGCGCATCTGCCGATACACAATACTGATGAAAAAGATTTTTTTCCTTGCCCTGTGCGTTGTATGCGTAGCGGCGAGCCTCGCGGGGGAAACCCTTATGGTTTCCGTTGGAACCGGCGTACCCGGCATTCTTGAAACAACGGAATACAGGTTCTGCTTTTCCGCGATTGAAGACGGCCTTATGGGCGAACTTTTTCTCGCGGGACACATTGTTTTTAACGACGCGGGTTTCCGCTCTTCGCCGGAAAGGGCAATGACCCTGCGCCGCGCGCGGGACGGCGGAGCCGTCCGCGTTGTGTTTGTTGACTGCGTGTACGAGGCGCAGGCCCTCACGGCTTCCGCCTCCGGTAAAATCGTTGTGGCAATTCCGGCCAAAATCAGCATCGCGTATATAGACGCCAGGGACGGCGGGGAAATTACGGAGAAGGAGTTCCTTCCGGCGGAAAAGCCCAAACCGCCGCGTATGCCTATGGAAGATTATTACGCCTTGTTGGGCAAGGAGGCGGCAAAATACATTCTGTCGCAGTGAAAAAAACATACAGGAGCGCGGCTTTTTCACCGATAAACGAATGAGGAGCCTCATTATGAAGCGGATTATTTTCCTTGTTATCCTTACTCTCGGCCTGGGCGCGGAACTCTTCGCGCAAAAGGTGTGGGAGGGGACTCTTGCCGTTGGCAGGTACGGAGATTTCCCTCCGGGCGGTTATTACGCCACATCCAACACGTTTCCCCGGAATTCTCTGGTCAACGTACAGAATCTGGAAAGCGGAAAAGTTGTTCAGGTAATTATTACAGGACAGCTTGACGACCCTTCGCTTTTTCTCGTCGTTTCAGAGGAGGCCGCGGAAGTTCTGGGTGTGGGGAGAAAGGACACCGCGCGCGTTCGCCTGAGCCCGGTTTTTTTGACAGGAGCCTCCCTGCTCGAAGGTTTTTCTGACCTTCCCTATAGTACAGACCCGGAAATTAATCCCGCGGCGCGCGCGGGGGACGTAAACACCGGTGTTGAGAAAACCTCACCCGCGCCGGCAGCCGCTTCGGGCGAAACAAAGGCGGAGGTTACAGGTGAAGCGGAGGCTGCAGGAGAGAGAGAGAGCCCGGCCATAACGGAAGCGGACACAAGCGAGGGCGGGTCTTCCGCCGAAGATGTCGCTGTTCTTCCCGCCGGTTCAAACACGGAAAACCAGCCGCTTCTCCCCTTGCCGGAAGACGAGGAGACGGGGCTTCCCCTGCCTGAAGAGGAGCTTGAGAGGTCTTTTGTCCCCCTTGCGCCGCCTCCGGCCTTGCCTTCCATATCGGAGCGTGTTCCGGCTTCGGAGCCTTCCGGCGATTCTACTATGTTTTTGCCGGGTCTTGGCCCTGTGGCGGAAAAAATATGGATTCCTCCGCCTGCGGTATCCGACCGTGTGCCTCCTTCTGAAATTACGGCGCCTCCGACTCTGTATCTGCCGGCGGCTCCTTCTCCCCAGCCTGTTCCTCCTGAACCGGCGGCTCCGCCCGTGAGCCCTGCTGTGAATGAAAGGGCGGGAGGAAACCCGGACTTTCACTTGAGCGGAGAGATGACGGAGGTAGACCCTATTGGGACAAAAATCGCGCCTCTTCCGCCCAACGCCGCGGGAAAAATTATAACTCTTGAACCTGCGGGTTTTCGTCCTCCTCCGGGCGCGGAGAGGACAAGCGGTTTTGCCGATGCCATCGATTCCATACTGGCGGGCATCCCGCTTGAGACTGCACGGCCCCAAAAGCCGGCTCTCCGGGCAGGGGCTCTATCCGGCCCGGGGCTTGACCCGCGAGACGAAATCGCGCCTTTGCCCCTGCCGGGCGAGAGCCTGTCTCCGGCGGGCCCTCTGCCCCGCGCCCTCCAGCCGGCAAGCCCGCCTCCGTCCGCGCTGGAATTCCCTTTTGGCCGGGAGATGACTCCCGATGCGGCGTGGGCAAAGCGTAATCTGCCTATTATCAATTCTTTGCCGGGCAGGGCGTACTACCTCCAGATAGCGTCCTACAAGAACCCGGAGAGCGTAAAACCTGTGGTGGACGCTCTGGGCGCGGCCTATCCTGTTGTGGTGCTTCCGAGCCTGGAGGATACGCATATCTTCTATAAGGTTATGGTTGGTCCTGTAAAAGAGGATGAGCGGGGCCTTATCCTGAAAAAGCTGCGCTCCGGCGGCTATCCCGACACTTTTATTCGGGAAATCAACTAATAGGCCGGGAATGGGTGGGCGCCAGGGCCAGCGCATATAAACTTTTAGGGCGCATTTTTTGCCCGTTGGGCAAAAAACCGGGCTATCCGCTCCAATTCCTCAAAAAGCCTTCGGCTTTTCTGCGGGATTTCCGCTTCTATCCAGGTTGCATGGACGAGCAGCAATTTTGCATAAGCAATATATAGATTTATTTCCTTTTTTTCCTTGCCTTTCTAATTCTTTCTAATATCTATACTTATGATGAAATACTGTCCCTCTATTTACTTTTTATTTCCTTTAGTTTACACTATTTGGTAGACGCATTGTAGACTATGCCGGAGGCTATATGGGCGTAAAAATCCGCGAAAAACGCGGTAAATTGTATCTCGATATCTATTTGGGGGGGAAGCGTACGTGGGAGACACTGCGCCTTACACTCACCCCTGATAAGGCCCAGAACAAGGAAATATGGCGACTCGCCGAAGTCTGCCGGTCGCAACGCGAAACCCAACTGCTGGCCGGGGCGTGGAATATTCAAGACCCGATATCGAGCAAGAAAACGATGGAGACATACCTTGAAGAATACTCCAAGACATACAAGACACCGGGTCACGTGTTAGGTGTTGTAAAACACGTCAAAAACTTCGGTAACGGTGCGGCCATACAAGTATGCCAGATAACGCCGAATTGGGTTGACCAATTCCAGCAATACCTTTTGAACAAAGCCAGCTTGTCGCATACCTCCGCGCTGGCGTATTCAAAGATAATCCGTGCTGCACTGAAGAAGGCTGTCGGTGCTGGGATAATCCTGCGGAACCCTGCTGACGCCGTTGCCCGTATTCAGGAAGAAGAGATTGAGCTTGAGTTTCTGAACTTCAAAGAAGTTCAGAAACTGGCCAATGTTCATTACGATGATGACCCCTACGCCGAGGAGGTGCGCCGGGCTTTCCTCTTTGCGTGTAATACCGGTCTTCGGGTATCGGACTTGGAAACAATCACATGGAAGCAGATAGAAACAAGCCCTATGCAGATTATTAAAAAGCAGGAGAAAACCCGGAACCCGGTCTATATTCCGTTAAACAAATCTGCGCAAAATCTGATAGGGAAAGCCGAGAATAAGCCTGACGACAAGATATTTGACCTTCCGCCGAAAAAGCGGCAGAATACCTATAAGCTGTTGAGTCGGTGGGCCGTTGATGCAAAAGTCACAAAGCATATCGGCTGGCATACGGCGCGGCGCACATTTGCTACAATGGAACTTGAACACGGCGTTGATATATACACGGTCGCAAAGCTACTGGGGCATCGGACTATTACACAGGTAGCGAAGTATGCGAAGGCCACGGACAAGTTGAGAAGGAAAGCGGTTAACGCTCTGCCGGAAATTAAGGTGTGATTGCGATTCACTTTTAGGAGGTATATATATGCGTAAGCTGGTTCTTATGGCGGTTCTTATTGTCGGTTTCGTTCTTTCGCTCTCAGCGCAGCAGAATGAAGATTTATTCAATACGGCTCGGCGGATTATTTATGGCGCGAACCCCATCGGTATTATCACACAAATAAATGACAACTCGCTGGAGGGCCTCACGGACTATGCAATGAAAAGCACCGACCCAAAGAGCGTTAAGCAGTTAAGCGATGATGACGCATGGCTGCTATCCATGCTGTGCTTCATTGAAAACAATCGCCGTAATGCCGAAAACACGAGCGAGTTCCTGGTTTACCTCCGAGGGCGCACGGAATGGTTGGACACCCAGCCAATGAACGGCAGGACTGGCCGCGCTGCCGGTTGGGTTCAAGCCTATGAATTGCTGGTGAGGTCGCAAAAGCTGTCCGTGGGGAAATAGACTATTTCTTGTCATCTATGGGAAACAGATAGTCTTTGAACTCGGTTGCGCCTTCAATCAGTTCTTTGGCATAATTCTTCCCGGAGAGGGCTTTGATTAACGAATCGGGGGCTGCCTGTAGTGCCCTGATAAAAAGCTCCATTGCTTCTTTGCGTTTATCTTCATCACCAAGTGTTAAAGCCATTGTGTTACCTCGCTATTTCTTTTATCGGCATTTCTGCCTGTATCCTTAAAACCGCCTCGTCCATGTCCTCGTCATAGCGGACGATGAAAA
>JAITGB010000264.1 GCA_031280945.1 Spirochaetales bacterium | reverse complement strand
CCGATGAAGATTCCTTCGGAGCCGAGGTAGTCGATTTTTGCGCCGTTGATGAGGATTTGTACGGAGCGTATGGCGGGGAATTCGGTGATTGTGTAGACGGTTTGTTTGAGCTGTCCGTCGTAGCCTTCTTTGCCGAAGGAGTTAAAGCGGAAGTTTTCGTTAAAGCTGACAAAGGCGATGCCGTTGTCTACTTTTACGGAGAGGAGGCGGCTTTCCTGGGGGATGAGCGAGATGCAGCCTGCTTTCTCTTCGCTGCTGGTGGGCCCGGCGAGGAGGGCCTGCAGGGTTTCGCGCAGGGGGGAGACGGCGGAAATATCCCGAGAGGACTTGACGAGTGAGACTTCGCCTGTTTCGGCGAGGCGGATGAAATACAGGCTGCCTGTGCGGGTGCGCGCGCCGGTTTCGCCGGAGACGCGGGCTGGCGCGGGTGATTCATTGGGCTTTCCGGTTTTGGCTGCGCTTGCGGGCCGGGCGGTTTCGTGCGTTTTTTCGGTTTCCGGCAGGGGGGGGAGTCCGCCCGGCGCGGGGGCGGGGGTTACGGGGGCCTGGGGCGGCGGGTTTTCCTGCGCTCCGGGGGTGTAGGGCGGGATTTTATAGGGCGCGGTGGTTTCGGGTACGGACTCTTTTGGCCGGACGTCCTGAGTTTTTGTTTCGGGGGTGGAGGAGCTTCCCCTGTAGTCGCCTCCGAAGATGCCGCTTATGAGGTTTGAGACGCCGGACTGTGTGATTATTTCGGTGAGGCTCATTCTGTTGGCGAGATACAGCACAACGAGAAAAAACACGAGGGCGAGCCAAAAGAGGATTCCAAATGAGCTTTTCCGTTTTTTTGCCATAGGTGTTTTTATTATCGGCGCATGGGGGCGGTTTTTTCACAGGGGATGCGGGAAAAGTTGGGGGGGGCTCCGCCGCCGCCGCGAGGCGGCGGCGGGAGTGCGGGGCCTGGCCGCCTTTGGCGGCCCGGAAGGTATAGGCCGGGCGCGTTGAGCGCCCGGGGAGAAGGGCTTCGGCGGTGAGGGTTTCTGTTAGCCCTTGGGCCGCGCAAGGGATAGAAGCGGAAAGCCCGCAGAAAGCGCATGGGCGCTTTCGAGGACTTGGAGCGGATAGCCTGGTTTTTTACGGCCGCAGGCCGTAAAAAATGCGCCCAATCCTGAATTCTTATCAATTCAATCATCTATAATTTGACATCTCAAAAAAAAGGACTTATAGTAATAGCCGTATGGTTGAGATTCGGGGTATTTCGGCTTCTCCGGGCATTGTCTGGGGGAGGGCTTTTATTTACATCGATAATAATTCTCCTGTGCCGAAGTACGATATACGGCCTGCCTGGGTGGAGAATGAGAAGAGGCGGCTTGCGGGGGCCTACGAGAAGGCTGTGGCGGAGGTGGAGGGGCTGAAGTGCCAGACGCGGGGATTTATACAGAGTGGGGAGATTCTCGATGCCCACGCGGCGCTTTTGCGGGACCCGGAGGTGCGCTCGGAGATTGAGGGGCGGCTGGAGAGGGAGCTTCTCAATGTGGACTGGATTGCGCAGGAGACTTTCCGTGCCTACGGTGAGAGGCTGGGGGAATCGGGGGATGATTATCTGCGCGAGAGGGTTACGGATATACACGATGTGGGGCAGAGGCTTTTGTCCCACCTTATGCACGTAAACAAGGTTTCTCTTTCGAGTATACGGGAGAAGGTTATTCTGGTGGGCCGCGACCTTATGCCTTCGGAGGCCGTGGAGATGAATCCCGATATTATTCTGGGTCTTGCCATGGAGAAGGGGGGGCGCACGTCCCATACGGCGATTTTGGCGCGGACTTTCAGGATTCCGGCTGTTTTGGGTTTGCCGCGTTTTGTGCAGAACGTGAGGCCGGGGGATGAGATTCTGGTTGACGGCAACAAGGGGCTTGTGATTATCAATCCCGATGAGTCTACGCGGAGTGTGTACGACCAGTCGCGGCAGGTGTGGCTGCGCAGGGGTGAGGCCCTGTCGCAGTTTACGGGGCTTCCTTCGCGGACGCGGGACGGGGTGGAGGTTCCCCTTATGGGGAATATCGAGGTGCCCGATGATGCGGAGAAGCTCTCTATGTACGGGGCTTCGGGGATTGGGCTGTACCGTTCTGAGTTTCTGTTTCTCCAGTCGCGGAGGCTTCCGGCGGAGGATGTGCAGATGAGGGCCTATGCCCAGGTTCTTGAGGCTATGGGGGGCCTTGAGGTTACTATACGCACTTTGGACCTGGGGGGGGACAAAATCAACGCGGAGTTGTCGGACCTTGCGGAGGAGAATCCTCTTTTGGGCTGGAGGGCGATTCGTTTTTGTTTGTCGCGGCGGGATATTTTCAAGACCCAGCTTCGGGCTCTTTACAGGGCTTCGGTGTCGGGGAGGCTGAAAATTATGTTCCCGATGATTTCCTGTATTGAGGAGTTTGAGGATGCTCTTGAGCTTGCCGCGGAGGTGAGGGACGAGCTTGGCCGCGAGGGGCGTCCTTTTGAGAATGTTCCTGTGGGCTGTATGATTGAGATGCCTGCCGCTGCTGCTGCTGCTGATATTCTTGCCCAGAAGGCTGCTTTTTTTTCGATTGGTACGAATGACCTTATTCAGTATACTCTTGCGGTTGACAGGGGAAATCAGAGGGTTGCGTATTTGTACGATTATTTTCAGCCTGCTGTTTTGCGTTTTATCCAGAATACTATTGCGGCGGCGCACGCGGGGGGGATTCGGGTGTGTATGTGCGGGGAGATGGCGGGGGACCCTCTGGCGGCTCTTGTTCTTTTGGGCCTGGGGCTTGATGAGTTTAGCATGAATGGTTCCGCGATTCCTGAGGTAAAGAGGATTGTGAGGTCTGTGTCTTTGCCTGATGCGGCCTCCTTTGCGGGGGAGGCTCTTGCTATGCGTTCGGGCCGCGAGATTGGAAAATTTGTCCGGGACTATATGGAGAGGCATTTTGACCTTTCGGTCTATTAGGGGGGGGGACGAGGGTCTGCCACTAGCTGTGATTGTGGGGCGGCCCAATGTGGGAAAATCTACTCTTTTTAATCGTTTTGTACGAAAGCGGCTGGCGATTACCGACCCGACTCCGGGTGTTACGCGGGACCCTGTGCGGGGTCTTTGGGAGCGGGATGGCAAGCGGCTTATGCTCGTGGATACGGGGGGGATTCGTCCGGGGGCTGGGGGGATTGAGGCTCTTGCTGCCCGGAAGAGTTATGAGTCTTTTGGGGCTGCTGCGTGTATTATTCTTCTTTTGGATATTGAGGAGCTTACGGGGGAGGATGAGGAGGTTATAGCGTCCCTCAGGCCCTGTGCGGACAGGGTGATTGTGGCTGTAAACAAGGCGGATACTGGGGAGAGGGAGAGCGCCCTGGGGGATTTTTGGGCTTTGGGTTTTCCTCGGGTGTTTGCGGTGTCATCTGCCCACGGGAGGGGCTGCGAGGAGCTTGCGGAGGCTGTTTTCGGTTCGGTTGATTTTTCCCTGTACGGGGAGGGGGCTTCGGGGCCGGGGGCGGATATTACTCTTGCGATTCTGGGTAAGCCGAATACGGGGAAGTCTACGCTCATAAATCACTTTTTGGGTGAGGAGCGTTCGATTGTCTCTAGTGTTCCGGGGACAACGCGCGATGTTGTTGACGGCTACCTTTCTTGTGAGGGGAGGGTTTTCCGGCTTCTTGATACGGCGGGGATTCGGAGGAAGGCGCGGGTTACGGAGAATATTGAATACTATTCGGTAAACCGGGCCATAGCGAGTATTGAGGAGGCGGATGTTGTTCTTCTTTTGATTGATGCCTGCCAGGGTCTTGCGGAGCAGGACAAGAAGATTGCGGCCCAGATTGTGAAGAAGGGGAGGGGGGTTATTCTTGTTTTGAACAAGTGGGACCTTGTGCCTTCGGGGGGGGGGGCTTTGACTTCTGCCGTGGAGAAGGTGCGGTTTTTGTTTCCTGTTCTTGAGTTTGCTCCTGTTATGGCGGCCTCGGCTGCTACGGGCTGGAATACGGAGGCTCTTCTGTCGCGGGCATGGGAGATTAAGGGGCGGCTTGAGAGGAGGGTTGAGACGTCTGTTCTCAATAAGGCTCTTGAGAGGTGGGTGGGGGAGAATCCTCCTCCGCGCGACGGGAAGCGGCAGTATAAAATCAAGTTTATGACGCAGGTGAAGGCGGCTCCTTTACGGTTTGTGCTTTTTGTAAACAGGGTGGGGGGGTTTCCGGCTTCGTACCTGGGGTATATCAAGAACCGTTTGAGGGCGGGATTTGATTTTGCTGATGTTCCTTTGGAGGTTGAGCTGCGGGGGAGGGAGGGGGGCGGAGCGCGGAAGCGTTAGCTTTGGGGCTCATACAATCTTCGAATGCTGCTTTTTCTGCCGCTGCAGGGGGTACGCTTTCTCCGTCAAGAGGGACTACGACAAGGCCATTGCGGACTACGGGGAGGCGGTTCGCCTTGAGCCCCGTAACGCGGCGGCTTTTTGCAACCGGGGGACGGTTTTCCACGCGAAGGGGGACTACGGCCGCGCTGCGGCGGATTTGACGGAGGCCCTCAAAATTGACCCGTCTGACGATGATGCCAAAAAAGCTCTGGAGGCGGCAAAAAAAAGAGCGGGATAACGGAGCGGGGCTGAAAAACAATTACATTCTTGATACTCTGCCCCGGCTTTGATATAGTGGGTCATGTCTGATTGGCAGCAGGAAAAATTCGATGAAATTTTCGATACCGTATACGCTACCACGAAGTACAGGCGTTTCAACGATTCTTCTTTTACAATGAAGGATTTAGAGAGGCT
>JAITGB010000258.1 GCA_031280945.1 Spirochaetales bacterium | reverse complement strand
TACTCAATGCGGGAATGAAAATACCCCGCAAGCACCTTTACAAAGCACTCCTGAGTCGTGTACAGGTCGCGGAGGGAAATTTGGGCCTCGCTTAACTGCCCCGAGTTCATCTTTTCGCGAAAAATTCCCGCCACAGCCTTTTCAATAGCCCCCACAGTCGGCTTTTTGAAAAGCCGTGAAGCCGCCTCCACGCTGTCAGCCAGCATAACAACAGCCGCCTCCCTCGACTGCGGCGGAGAACCCGTATACGTATAGTCCTCTTCCACAGCCTGAGCATCCCCGCCGCTTAAAGCCTTTTGGTAGAAAAATCTGATAACCCCATGCCCGTGGTGCTGCCCGATTATATCCTTCACCTCATCAGGCAGCCGGAGTTTCGCCGCCTCTTCAAGACCAATTTTTACGTGAGATTTGATAATCGTACTGGAAAGCCCCGGCTTGAGATAATCGTGCTTGTTAAACCCCGACTGATTCTCAATAAAATACTCAGCGTTATCGATTTTCCCAATATCGTGGTAATAGGCCCCCACGCGCGCAAGAAGAGCGTTCGCCCCAATTTCCCGGCAGGCCGTCTCCGCAAGATTCCCCACGCTGATGGAATGACTATAGGTTCCCGGCGCAAGGTTCAAGAGCTTTTTCATCGTAGGAGTATTGAGGTCCGAAAGCTCCATAAGACGGAATTTTGTCGCCGCCCGCATAATATTTTCGATTAAGGGAAGAAGCGTCAAATTCAAAATACCCCAGATAAGCCCGCTCAAAGCCGCGGAAAGCACAACCCCAAAAAAAAGATACCCCGCGTACCCCGCCAAAGCCGAAAGGATAATCGCCGCCACAGCCTGCTCCAGCGTCAGCAGCATCCCCGCGTTCAAAAGGTCAATCCTCTTTTCCGCCTTGCGCACAACCCGCGTCCCAATAACCCCCGAAAAGAAAACAAAAGCAATAGCCTCAGGCGAAACAGCGGGCAAAAGAATCTGCCCTAAACTTAAAACAGCAGTATTCAAAAGCCCCGCCCTGTAGGAAATAAGAACGGAAATGAGCATCGTAACAAGAGCAGTCGGCAGAATAACCGCCGCCGGAAAATGCTCCGGTAGAGCAATAAATCTGTATATAAGAGTCGCCGACACAAAGTAAAGAGTATTCAGAATAGTCAGAAATACAAACTGCCTCTCGCCCAGCCGCCTCTCCAGCATAGGCGGCCGTAAAAGAATCATCGTAATAAACAAAAGCAAAAGAAGGTACGTACACAGCCCCCAGAAATCCCGCGAATTTTTCGCCTCAAACGAATACGCAAGAAGCCGGAGCTTCTCCCTGTCCTCCTCCGTAATAACGCTCCCCTTTTCCACAAGAACAGTCCCGCCTGAGATTCTCCGCATAACAGGCCGCAAATCTTTGCGTATCCTCTCAAGCCTCTGCAGGGTCGCCGCCTGGCTGTAGCGGACATTCTCCTCAAAAAAAGCGTAGGCCGCAATAAAAAAAGCCTGAGCCATCTCCTGCGAAAGCCGCTCCTCAGCCGCCTGCGTAAAAAAAACATCCCGAAAATTCTTCCGCGTAATAACCGTATTCACATCAACAATACGCGAAGGCGAAGACACATCCTCACCAAAAAAAACCTCAATTAAACCCTTCGGGTAGAGGTCCCGCACATTCCAGGGAACAGCGTAGTACCCCTCCCCAAGAATCAGCTCCGCGTAACGGTACAACCTCTCCGCGGGAAATCCCCCCTGAAAAGCCGACATAATAAAATCAAGCTCATTCGGCTGAAAAAGGCCGGAAAACCCCTCATCCCCCTCTCCCCTATCCCCTGCTCCCGAAGCTCCCGCCTGATTTTTTATTTTCGCAAGATACAAACCAAAAGCGTCAATCTTCCTTTTTGTTTTCTCAAAAGCATCCGTATCGTAAAAGAAAACCGGCATCATCCGCATCTCGCTCTCCCGCCTCTGCCGCTCCGTTTCAAAAGCATCCATGTATTCAAGGTCCTGCGGAAGCACAATATCCCGAGGCGCGGCGCTCCCCGCGCTGTAGTTCGCAAGAAGCGCGCTGTAGGCCGAAGCGCGGGAGAACCCCGTAATAACAAGAGCGGAAATTACAACAAGATACGCAAGGCTAAAGCTAATCACCCGCAGGAGGCTAATGCCCCGTACATACTCAAAAAAGCGATTATTCTTTTTCGGTCTCATAGGCATTGATAATCTTCCTTACAAGAGGATGACGCACCACATCGGATGCCTTGAAAAAAGTAAAACGGATTTCAGGAATACCCTTCAGAATTTCCATAGCGTGAATAAGCCCCGATGCAGTCCCGCGGGGAAGGTCTATCTGCGTAATATCCCCCGTAACAATTATACGCGCATCCTCACCCAGGCGCGTCAAAAACATCTTCATCTGCTGCTTCGTCGTATTCTGGGCCTCATCGAGAATCACCACACAGTTTCTGAGGCTCCGCCCCCTCATATACGCAAGAGGCGCAATCTCAATGACCCCGTTCTCCTGCATACGCGCCGCGTTCTCCTGCGGAATAATCGCCTCCATAGCATCGTAGAGAGGCCGCAGGTACGGATTGAGCTTCTGGGCAAGGTCGCCCGGCAGAAAACCCAAAGACTCCCCCGCCTCAACAACAGGCCGCGTCAGAATCAGCTTGCGCTTCCTGCGCGCAAGCACCTCCTCAAGAGCGCAGGCCACCGCCAAAAAAGTCTTCCCCGTCCCCGCAGGACCAATGGAAAAACTCATATCCGCACTGCGCATAACCTGAATACACCTCGCCTGGGCCAGCCCCCGCGGAAAAATCCGGCCGTAACTGCCCGGCGCATGAATCACCACATCCTTAAGGAGACGCATATTCTCCGCATCCCCCCCCGCGAGCGACGCATGAACAGCGCGAATCAGCTCTGGCGTCAAAGCCCGGCCCGAGCGCGTATAGTCCTGAAGCTCCAAAACCAGCCTCTTCGCTATCTCGCGCACCCCCCTGTCGGCAGTCTCAAGCACAAGCTCATTGCCCCGGGAAAAAATCCTCGTCGCAAGAACATCCTCCAGTACAGAGAGATTCTCGTCGTTGGTTCCGCAGATTTCCGGCAGCGCCTCGCCCGCCTCGATAATAATTGCGTCCTGTGTCTCCAAGTATACCTCTGGAGACTAGTGTAGAAAGTTCCCCCGCGCCGTGTCAACAGCCCGAAACGTCCTTAAGAGTATTTTCAAGATTTGGGCGCATCCCCCGCGCTTTTTTGCTTCCGGCAAAAAAGCGCAAGGGCCGGGCTATCCGCTCCAAGTCCTCGAAAGCGCCGATGCGCTTTCTGCGGGCTTTCCGCTTCTATCCCTTGCGCTAGCCTCCCCGCAAACCCGCAGGGTTTGCGACCAGCCCCTTGCGATAGGCTCCCTGCAAACCCCTTGGGTTTGCGCCGCCTCTTACACCCTAATACTCAAACTCGCTCTTTATCTGCGGAATCGGAACCCACCGCAGGTAAATACCCACAACCGAATCCCAGGTAAAACGCCGCTCGCCATTATT
>JAITGB010000171.1 GCA_031280945.1 Spirochaetales bacterium | reverse complement strand
CAGGAGCCCCGGAAACCGCGGGAGAGTCCGGGAAAAACTCCTTTGCCCTCATCACCGGGCCCAACATGGCCGGAAAAAGCACCTACCTCCGGCAGACCGCCCTCATCGTGATTCTCGCGCAGACCGGCTCCTTTGTGCCCGCCGCGGACGCAGCCATAGAAATCACGGACAAAATCTTCTGCCGCGTAGGAGCGCAGGATAATCTCGCGCGCGGAGAATCGACCTTCCTCGTTGAGATGAACGAAACCGCAAACATTCTCCGGGCCGCCACAGCGAAAAGCCTCATCATCATGGACGAAGTGGGCAGGGGCACCAGCACCAACGACGGCCTTTCCATAGCCTGGGCCGTGTGCGAATACATACTCGGAAAACTCAAAGCGAAAACCCTCTTCGCCACCCACTATCATGAACTCACCAGCCTCAAACATGAAGCGCTTTTCAACCTGTCCATGGAAATAACCGAAAACGAAGGAGGCGTCGTTTTCCTAAAACGCATCACGGAAGGCCCCTCCAACAATTCCTACGGCATCCACGTCGCCCGCCTCGCCGGACTCCCGCACGAAGTCCTCGCGCGCGCGGAAGAAATTCTCGCGGGCCTCATCGCCGCGAAAGAACCCGCCTCCCCCATACCCCCCCCCGAAAAACCGCGCGCCGCGGGAAACCTCTTTTCCAGCGGGGAAATTCTCGAAGAAGAAGTCCGCTCCTATCCCGTCGAAAGAAGCACGCCGCTTGACGCCCTGAATTTTTTGCAGCGCTGGAAAAAAATTCTCGCATCCGATGCAAAAAAAATGAGGTGAAGGGAAAAGAGAATTTGGGCGCATTTTTTACGGCCTGTGGCCGTAAAAAACCGGGCTATCCGCTCCAATCCGTTGGATTTCCGCTTCTATCCCTTGCGCTATTACCCTGCATAATTTTGCTCCGCAAAATTATGCAGGGGCCAAAGGCCCGGCCCGCCTCCGGCGGGCCGAAAAACCTTTAGCCCTCACAGCCGCTTCGCGGCGGCCTGCTTCCCCAACTGCCGCCTCCAGCTCAAGCAGGAAGAATTTTTTCCCCGTTATAAACAGCATGAACATTTTCTCCCTTTTCCCCGCCGCGCTGGATTTTCTTTTTCCCGACCGCTGCGTCCTGTGCGGCCTCTACATTCAACCCGGACACAGACGAGGCCCCTGGCCCCTCTGCGCGGCCTGCGAAGAGGGGCTCACAGCCCCGCATGGCGAAAGATGTATCCGCTGTTCCCGCCCCCTCATCTCCGAAAAGGAAATCTGCATGGGCTGCCGCTCCGGGGCGCAGCACTTTGAAGCGAATTTTTCCCTGTACCTGTATCAGGCAAACGCCGCAGCGCAGTGCCTGTCTGCCTACAAAAGCGGAGGGCGGAGGCTCCTCTCAGGCTTTTTCGCGGAAAGACTTTTATCCGTGTACCGCGAAAAGCACGAAGGACTTCCCCTTGTCCCGGTTCCCGCCCGGCGCGAATCACTCAAAAAAAGAGGCTTTGACCAAATACAGCTCATCTGCCATGAAATGAAAAAACGCGGCGGGCCGGACTTTCTCCCCCTCCTCAGGCGAAGCAAAAAAACGCGGGAACAAAAAACCTTGAGTAAGGAAGAAAGGAAAAAGAACCTCACGGGTTCCATTTTTCCGGCGCTGCGCCTTCCCCCCGCACTGCCGGAAGACGTCCTCCTCGTAGACGATGTTTTTACCACAGGAGCCACAGCCAATGCCTGCGCAGAGGCGCTCAAAAACATGGGAGTAAAAAAGGTGTATGTTTTGACGATTGCGCTTGATTAGAGACATGCGGGGGGCTGGTAAGAACAGTTTTTTCATAAAAAGAGTCTGTATTTGCATATATCGTGATAAAAATTCTCGTGTTTTGGGGCTGAAAATAAGTTTAGGTAATGCTGGTCTCCGCTGAGCCTCTCAAAAACGCGGTTAGGGCTGGAACTACAGTTTGCTGGCACTCCACCTGGTTTGATTCCGCGTGGAGTTTCAATCCGCATTTTGCCGGGCTTGCACAAATTCCCTTTGGGGAATTTGTGCGGGGGAGCGCGGCGGAGGTTTTAAGGCCGCGCCGCAAAGCGGCGCGGGGAGGGATGGTTTGCCGGGGTATGCTTTTATTTTTTCCCTGTTATAGTGTCGTCAATGTAGTTGACGCGGTAATCCGCCAGAATGAGGGCGCCGTTGCCGTATTTTGAGTTGTTGCGGTCCTCGCAATAGAGGGCTGCGCCCTTATTATACGCCTTGTTAGCATCGGCCTTTGCATCGGAACCGTATATCGTGCCGCCAGACATAGTGAAGGTTCCACTTTTGGAGATAAACACGCCGCCACCGTTACCGGTGGTGCGGTAGACTGTATTGTTGGAACTGCTGTTGCCGCCGATAGTTCCGCCGGACATGCTGAAGGTTCCACTTTTGGAGACAAACACGCCGCCGCCGTCGCCAATGTTGTCGCTGATAGTTCCGCCGGACATGCTGAAGGTTCCGCCTTCGGAGACAAACACGCCGCCGCCAGAAGAGATGTTGCCGTTGCCACTGATAGTTCCGCCGGACATAGTGAAAATTCCACTTTTCACAGCCACACCGCCGCTGTTGTTAGGTCTTCTATCTCTGAGGACAGAGGTGCCTCCTCTTGACATAATCAGGCCTCGGCGGTTGCCATTGATATTGCCCCCAGACATAACAAAGGTCCCGCCTTCAACAGATACGTAGGTGTTAACGTTGATGTTTCTGGTGTCGCCGATATTTCCCCCTAACATAGTGAAGGTTCCGCCTTTGGCTATGTTCACCCTGCCATCAAGGGTGATGTCCCGCGAAATCAGGGTTTCTCCGGCGGAGACGGTAAAGGAAGATTGCAGGCTGTCTTCGCCTGTACTGCCGCTTCGCAAGGAGATGGCCACCTTGCTGTGTACCCGTGTAAATGTGATTGAGTCTATCGTAATTTTTCCGATTAGGTAGATAACATAGTTCTTGTCGTTTCCCCCGGCGTCTATGGACTTGAAGGCGGCGGACAGCTCCTCACTATTGGCCACATTAAAGACACTGGCAACAGCCGAGCCCTTGCCGAAATCCTCGGCGTTCCAATGGGGCTCCAGCGGTGCCCGCTCCTCGGCGGCCTTTGTTGCCGAATCTTTCGCCCTTGCTTGCTGCTGTTCCGCCCATTTCCGAGCTTTGGGTTTTGACCTGCTTAGCACTTTTTCCACAGTGCTGAAACCGTAAATATCGTATTTCTCGTCCCGTAATTGTGCCTCAATTTTTTCAATTGACACTCCATTTTCTATTTGACTCTGTATGCTACTCTCAAGTTGTTTAATATGGTTTTGAGACTCATCTCTTGCAGGGGGAGGGGGAGTGATGGCGCAGCTTGCCACAAGCAAAACTAACGCTGTCAGGGCTGCCAGCAGTCCGTTTACAAAAAATGTTGCCTTTTTCATCAATAAAACTCCTTTTGTGTAATAGAAATTATCATTTGGATAGTTATAATTTACTTATGGTGTATTTGTCAAGGACTTATGGGCAATTATTCTTTACCCGCAGGTAAATGGCGTTATGGCGGCTATCAGGGAAATTTTGGCGAAAAATATAAAGGAAAACCGCAGGAAACTTGGGATTACCCAGTCGGAACTGGCGGAAAGGGCGGATATTTCGACCAATTTTGTCGCAATGATTGAGTTAAAGCGCAAATTTCCCGCTCCTGAGACTTTGGACAAGCTGGCGGCGGCCCTGAACATAGAGACGCCGGAGCTGTTTTTTACGCCTGCTTCGGCGGAGGCTGCTTTGCGGCGGCTGCATGAGGCGATTTTGGGTGATGTTGAGCGGGCGATTTCAGAAGGCGTAAAAATGGCGCTTACGAGGGGCTTTTCTGGTCATTTGAAGAAGTGATGGCCGCTGGGTTTTTCCTAAATAACAATAAATACGCAGTACAGGTGTTGCTCTGGGGGTAGGCTGCGCCGCGCCCCTCAAGAACGCGGTTAGGGCTGGAACCACATTTTGCTGGTACTACGCACTTAGCCTGGTTCTGTGTGGAGTTTCAATGCGCGTTTTATCGGGGGCTTGCACAAATTCCCTTTGGGAATTTGTGCTGGGAGGCGCGGCGG
>JAITGB010000170.1 GCA_031280945.1 Spirochaetales bacterium | reverse complement strand
TTCTTTAACTTTTGGTAACTTTCAAAACGCCGTTTATCAAGCTCACCGGAGGCTATCGCTTTTTGAACAGCGCAGCCGGGCTCAGAGGCGTGGGCGCAATCGGCAAATCTGCAGCGTTTTACAAGTTCATCAATATCGGAAAAAGTCTTTGATAAATCAACTGCTTCAACGCCAAACTCCCTCATGCCCGGAGTGTCAATCACGCTGCCGCCGCCGGGCAGCAGGAACAGTTCGCGGCGGGTTGTGGTATGCCTTCCCTTCTCATCATCGCGGATACTCTGTGTTTCCAGCAGTTCTTTGCCTGCAAGGAGGTTAATGAGAGTTGATTTTCCCACCCCCGAAGAGCCGATAAATGAGGCGGTTACACCCGGTTTAAGATACGCCCGGAGTTTTTCGCAGGAGAGCGTGTCTTTGTTTGTCGCTGTTATAACATCAGCTCCCGGGCAAATTAATGAAACCTCCTGGAGTTTATTTTCCAAATCATGGCACATATCGGATTTTGTCAATACAACAACAGGCTGCGCTGCGCTGTTCCAGGCGGCGGAAAGATACCTCTCAATACGATTTAAACTGTAATTACTGTTTAATGATACGCAAATAAAAATAATATCAATATTCGCGGCGATTATTTGCTGCTCCTTTGCATTTCCGGCGGAAAGCCGCCCCAGGACTGTTTTTCGCGGCAGTACAGCATGGATAACAGCGTTTCCCTCGTGCGCGGGAGCAGGGGAAGTCATAACAAAATCACCTGTTACCGGATATTCGCATATATTTTTTACTTCGTATCTCAACTTGCCGGAAATTTCCGCAAGAACCTCTCCATAAGCTGCCGCTATTTTATAGAGTTCTTTGTACTGCGCGATTACCCGCGCCATCTGTAAATCAGGATAGGCCAAAGCCTCAGTGTAAAAATACTCATGCGCCCCATAGAGCGTTAAATCGTATTCGCCGTTCATGTATTTTCCTTAAAAGCCCCACTGATTACATGGTGTTTTCAAGCGAAGCCATGTTTTTTTGCAGGGGGTTCTCCGCCTTGAGAAGCGGCGCTGCGCCCAATCCCCCCCGCCTTAAAAAAATCATTCCTCCATAATCGCGGTGAGCTTTCTGTAGGCCGCGTTCACCGTGGTTTTAAGCTGGGGATTCTCTTCGCCCGCGAGTTCGTCCGCCAGGGCTTCAAGGCTTGCGAGGCTCGTCTCCAGCGCGTCCTGAAAACTGCGCCCAGGTTTGTACCAGTACCGCGCTTCCCCGTCCGTGTGCAGGGCGAGGAAGCCGAGGACTCTCTTGTCTTTTTTTACGCGGGCGAGTTTGAGAATATAATCGAGGCTGCCGACAAGACCTCCGCGTCCGCCGAAACTGTCGAAATTTTTCTTGCGCGGCCATGAAGCGGAAATATCCCGCACTGGGTCAATAAAACGCGCAAGGCGGAGGAGGGCGGGAATGTTTTCGCCGGGGCTTATCTCGTAGTTTCCGTAGAGGATTTTTCCGCGAAGGCCCGAATAGTTCTGGTTCGCGGCGCTTTGGGCAGGCGCGGCGAGGCGGGCGGCATCCTCCCAGGGAATGAGGGCGATTTTCTTTTTTCCCGTCCAGGGCCCCAGTTCAAAAATTCTTCCGCCTATCGTAAGCTGCCAGCTCGTGTCGCGCTTTGACTTTTTGCCCGCGGCCTTCTTGTCCTGGGATTTTCTGTCCTGGGACTTTCCGTCAAAATCCCTTTTCCCCCAAAATTTGTCCTCCCCGTCTGAGGCGCCCCCATCAGGAGCGCCGAAACTTTCGGCAAGAGCAGGAGAGATTTCTCCCAGCCAGCTTTTCTCCAAGGGCGAAACCGAGCGGGCGTACATACGCGATGTGCGAACGATTTCTCCCGCGACAATGTAGCGCGGGCTTTCGCGGAACATAACCGAACCCGGATGAATTAAAATCCTCTCCGCGGTAAGGCTGCGGTATACGCCCCTGCCCGTCCTTGTGCATACGAACTGGATAAGCCCCCGGCTCACGGACGCAAGATAGCCCGAAGCAGGCCCGCCCGAAGAAACAGGAATACCCATCGCGCTCACGATGAGGGCAAGCTGCTCCTTAACGTTTTTTATTTCCGACATGATGCGGCTGTCGAGAAAATGCTTTTCGCAGAAAGCATCTTTTTTCGCCGCCTCTTCGTATGCGCGGAAAATTTTAAGATAGGAAACAAAGTCCCCCAGGGGGTCGCGGAAACTGTGGTGGGCCTTGCGCGCCGCAATCTCCTCACCCTGCGGAAGAAGAAAAGGCGAATTCCCCGTAAGAAAACTCGCGGCAATGAGGACTTCTTCTATAACATTGGGATAGCGCATAATAGCCTCCACAATCATGCGCGAATGGCGGGGAATAAGCGGAAAGTTTACCATGAGCTTCCCCGTAGCCGAAAGAGTTCTGTCCGCGTCAAGAGCGTCCAGAAGAAAAAGAGTCTCCACCGCGCTTAAAATCCCCGACCGGGGCGGAGGCGAAATAAAATCGAATGACTCAAATTCCGTTATACCGATTTCCGCCATGCGCAGCACAACCTCGGAAAGGTCCGTGCGGAAAATCTCCTCTGTTGTATAGAGGGGCCGCTCGTCAAAATCCTTCTTGGAGTACAAACGGTAACAGCTCCCCGGCTTCGTGCGTCCGGCCCGGCCCTTTCTCTGGTTGCAGGAAGACTTTGAAATAGAGCCCTCCACAAGGCTTGAAGTATAGGTAGTAGGATTATAGTAGTTGAGTTTCGCAAGCCCCGAATCCAGAACCGACGTTACCCCGTCTATTGTAACGCTCGTCTCCGCAATGTTTGTCGAAACAATGACCTTGATTTTCCCCCTCGGCGTAGGAATAAAAACAAGCTCCTGCTCCTCCTTGGAAAGCCGCGAATACAAAGGAAGAGGCATAAGCCTGCGGCGAAAAGGCAGCGTCTGCAGCATAGCGATACAGTCCTTAATCTGCTTCTCACCCGCAAGAAAAATGAGAATATCGCCCCCCCTCTTGTCGGAAACAATGCGCTCAATAATATCCCCGATTTTGGATAAAAGCGCCTCGTCCTTGAGCTCCTGCGGCCGCGCCCCCTCTTTTGCCGCGGGAGAATCCCTGCGGCCCGCCTCCCTGACTCTCCGCGCATCTCTCCCGCCCGCCGCGGGGCCGGAAGGGGAAAGAGAGCCCGAAGAAGAACCCGGACCAAAAGCCGCGAGAGCCCCCGAAGGCGCCTCCTTATCGGGAACATCGTAAATAACAGACACAGGAAACATTTTCGTATCGATGCGCACAACAGGACACTCGTTAAAATACCCCGAAAAAACCTCAGCGTTAATTGTCGCCGAAGAAATAATGACCTTAAAACTCGCCCGCATATCAAGAACGCGCTTTAAAAGACCCAAAATAAAATCGATGTTAAGGCTCCTCTCGTGAGCCTCGTCCACGATAATCACGCTGTACTGCGAAAGACTCGGGTCGCCCTTTAACTCCTGCAAAAGAATACCGTCCGTCATAATTTTGATGCGGGTCGAAGGCGCAGTCCTGTCCTCGAACCTCAGCTTGTACCCCACAAGAGCCGGCACGACAGAACCCGTCTGCCGCGCGATATAGTCGCTCACCGACAGGGCCGCGATGCGCCGGGGCTGCGTAACGCCAATCACCCCCCGCTGCGAATACCCCGCCTCGTGCAGAATCAGCGGAAGCTGCGTCGTCTTGCCCGACCCCGTAGGACTTTCCACCACAATAACCTGATTGTGTTCAAGCGCCGCCAAAATACGCTCCCTCTGGGCGTACACAGGCAGCTTGTAAGGATTAGGTTTAGAACTCATTGCCCAAGTATCGCATAAACCGCGCCTTTCGCATAGAACACAGGGCATATATTTTTTTATACGGGCGCATTTTTTGCTGGCGCAAAAAACCGGGCTTTGCGGGGGTTCCGTCCCGCCGCTTCGCGGCGGGACACGCTGCGCGTCCCCTCCTATCCACTGGTTTTGCGACCTTGTGGTTCGCTGAAGGCGAACCGATAAAATTCGGAGCAAAACCCTTGCGCGGCATAGGCTTACAGAAACCTAGTATTAGTCAGTCTCCCGCAAAGAATAAACATTGCACAATGTGCGGCGGGAAGAGGATTTTGCGCGAAGGCCGAAAAATATATCCATTCCTGTTTTGAAAAATAAAATGCAAAAAATTTCACAGTAATTTTTCTTTTTTTTTGTTCCCGCCTCTTTTTTGCAGTATTATAAATACGGAGGGCGTATACGTATATGAAAATCGGAAAGAAACTTGTTGCGGTCAACAGCATCGTAAATATTTTGTGCATTGGCGTTTTAACCATCAGCGCGCTTGTGTTTTCCCTGCATCAAAGTAAAAAACTCGTGCTTGATAATTTGCAGAGCGTTTCGGAGAAAACCGGCCTTGCGGTGCAGGAATGGATTGGAGAATCCTTGAGTGAAATACGCTCTCTAGCCCAGGTTATGTCTCATTACGATACTATACCCCTAGCGGAGCGGCGTTTTTTCTTCGATACCATGCTTAAAAGCGTTGCGCAGGAGAATGACGATATACTGGCAGCGTGGGGAATTTTTGAGCCAAACGCCTTAGACGGCCTTGACGCCCAGTATGTCAACGCCCAGGGCTCTGATGCGAGCGGGCGGTATTTGAGTTACTTTGCGCGGGATGCGGGCCGTATTGTACAAAGCGCCCTTACCGGCTATACCGACGAGGGGCCAAGCGGAGATTATTACAATATACCTCTTAAAACTCACCAGGAGGTGATTGTCGAACCCTATTACTACGAGGTAGCCGGAAAAAACCAGTTAATAACCAGCCTTGCGGTCCCTGTCATGCGCGGCGGAAAAGCGGTTGGAGCCGTAGGCTTTGATATAAGCCTCATGGAGATTCAAAACCTTGCTTCCAAAATCAAACCCTATGGAACAGGCAGCGCGGCGGTATTCAGCAAAGAGGGAACCATTGTCGGCCATTTTGACGCGAGCCGCCTGGGAAAAAATATGCGGGAAACCGAAAAAGATATGGCCGGCGAGAATCTGGACGCCTTTGCCCTGGCAATAAAAAACGGAACAAAATTCAATTTTGAGTCTCACTCGACTGAAACTAAATCCGTCACGATGTTTGTCTCAAGCCCGTTTGAGGCGGGAACAGGCGGCGTACTCTGGTCTTCGACTGTAGCAGTACCCCAGAGCGCCGTTATGGGGCCTGTATACCAGATGGCAATCATTTTTATCATCATGGGTATTGGTATGCTTGTTGTTATGTCGATTATCACCCTGTTTATTGCCCGTTCCATTACCTCTCCCCTTAAGCCCATGGCGGAAGTTTTCGGCGCAATAGGAGAAGGAGACTTTACCCGCAAACTTGATATTCATACCAAAGATGAAATCGGCGAAATCTGCGGCTCCTTCAATCAGACTCTGGAAAAAATCAAGAGCCTCATTCTTACCATCACACAACAGGCCGCGGCATTATTCGGCATCGGCAAAGAGCTTGCCGGCAACATGAGCGAGAGCGCCGCGGCTGTAAACGAAATCACGGCAAACATTCAGAGCATCCAGGGCCGCGTGATTAACCAGAGCGCATCGGTTACTGAAACGAACGCCACCATGGAACAGATAACAAACAATATTGACAAGCTCAACGCTCATGTGGAGCGCCAGAGCATCAGCGTCTCCCAGTCCTCTTCCGCCATTGAACAGATGCTTGGCAATATTCAGTCCGTTACCGACACTCTGGCCAAAAACGCCGATAACGTGAAAGAACTTATGGAAGCCTCTGAGGTTGGCCGCGCGGGGCTCCAGGAAGTAGCGCTGGACGTTCAGGAGATAGCCAAAAAATCGGAAGGTCTTTTGGAGATAAACGCTGTTATGGAAAACATCGCAAGCCAGACTAACCTCCTTTCCATGAACGCCGCCATTGAAGCTGCCCATGCGGGAGAGGCGGGCAAAGGCTTTGCGGTAGTTGCCGATGAAATCCGCAAGCTGGCGGAAAGCTCCGGTGAGCAGAGTAAAACCATCAGCGCTGTCTTGAAGGAGATAAAAGAATCCATAGACAAGATTACTGCCTCCGCCGGCAATGTTTTGAATAAATTCGAAGCCATCGACAGCGGAGTGAAAACCGTGTCCGACCAGGAAGCGAATATCCGCAGCGCCATGAAAGAGCAGGGCGCGGGCAGTAAGCAAATCCTTGCGGCCATAGGCGAGCTTAATGAAATCACGCAGCAGGTGAAAGGCGGGTCAGAGGAAATGCTTCGGGGCAGCAAGGAAGTGATACAGGAGAGCAAAAACCTTGAGCTTGTATCCCAGGAAATTGCCAGCGGCATGAACGAAATGGCTGTCGGCGCGGACGAGATAAATGTTGCGGTAAACCGCGTGAATGAATTAAGCGGCAAAAACCGCGACAACATTGACATACTGGTTAAGGA
>JAITGB010000141.1 GCA_031280945.1 Spirochaetales bacterium | reverse complement strand
TCATAACCAGGGAGGTTAGCCCCGCCCATGCCTTCCGCTGGTGTAACCACCCGATGTCCTCCGTCTGCCAGTATTCCCGGATTTCCACCGCGCCGTGCGCCTTGTCCACCACCCGGTGGTACGCGCGGCCGGCACGCAGCTTCAGGTCATCGAAATACTGCTCGGTGTCCTCACGCAAAGTACCCTGATTCCCCTTCAGTCCCAGCACATAATCGGCCTGCCGCTTCCGTATGCGTCGCGCTATGTCCGTTTGACAGCCCATCGCGTCGGTCCTGATACCAGCCATTCCAATAGTTCGTTCATCCCCACTCCCCGCCGTTGATTTTATCATTTCCACTCAAAATTTGTTCATGCGTTTGTCGTGCGTGAGGTGCCTTGACACTCTTCTTGAGCATCTTTATACTGGACAGCTCACATATAAGAGTTTAGTCAGGAGTTATATATATGAAAAGAACGTATCAGCCGAGCAAAAGGAAGAGGACGCGGAAGTTTGGCTTTCGGGCGCGAATGAAGACCCGGGGCGGGCGTCTTGTTCTTATGAGGAGAAGACGAAAGGGCCGGGAAAAACTGACTGTTTCCGATGAGAAAAAGCCTTACTAGGCGGGAGAGGCTTCGGGGGAGATTCGCCCTGGGGAGGGTTTTTAAGGCTTCCCGCGGCATGAGATGCCAGGGAGCGCGGCTCCTTTTGTGTGAGAATGGGCTTGACCTATCCCGTGTTGTGGTAACTCCTGTGCGTAAGTTTGGGGGTTCGGTGGCGCGGAACAGGGCCCGAAGGCTCGGAAAAGAAGCGTACAGAAGCCTCAAAGCTCAGGTGAAGCCGGGTTTTGATATGGCTTTTATCCTTTTTCCAGGAGATTTTTCCTATGGACAGAGAGTTTCCCAGTTCTCATCCCTTCTTAAAAGGGCGGGGCTTTTGTGCGGAAGCGGGCAGCCGTGCGGGGCGGCTCCTTAGGGGGCTTTTTATCGCGGGAATTTATGTCTATCAGGCGGGGATTTCGCCTTTTTTTCCGGCCTGCTGCCGGTACGAGCCGTCCTGCTCCGTTTATGCCCGGCAAGCCATAGAAAAGTATGGCCTTGTACGGGGGGGGCTTCTTGCGGTCAAGCGGATTCTTCGCTGTCATCCGGGCAGGCCCGGGGGGTATGACCCGGTTCCGTAAAAATGCGTTTGCCGCTCTCTGTGCGGCTATAATTGTGGGGTTTGACGAGGAGTTTTAATGGACAGAAATACTGTATTGGCTATAATCCTTTCCGGCATCATTATTACTGTCGGATTTATGATTCAAAACAGCTTTACTCCCAAGGAGGGGACTTCTCCTTCGGGAGGTTCTCCGTCTTCAGCGTCTTCGCAAGGAGAGGGAGGTTCGCCCTCCGAGGCTCCTTTAGGGCCTCCTGTAACGCAGTTTCCTTCTCCTTCGGGGGCGGAGAGCCCCTCTCCGGCGGGGGCTGTTGTGCCTGTTTCGGGGGAGGAGCTTCCTTCTTCCCGCAGCGTTACCCTTGAGAACGAGGTTTTTTCGGCTGTGTTTTCAACGAGGGGCGCGGTTTTGAAATCCTTAAAGCTCAAGAAGCACAGGGACAAGGATGGTTTTGTTGAGATGGTTAAAAGCGGCTCTTCGGGTGAGAGCGCTTTTGAGCTTTCCTTTGGGGGGCCCGCAGCCCCTCCTGTTACCGCGGATTTTTTTGTCCGGCAGAAGGACGAGTTCACCGTGGAGTTTTACCGCGATTTTGAGATTGCGGGCTATGCGGATTCGGCTTTCCGCCTTGTAAAAACTTTCTCCCTTAGGCGGGGGGAGGAGTACCTCATGCAGGTTGACATCAGCCTTGAGAATTCCCGCAATCAGTACCTTCCCTTAAACTTTGATTCTCTTGCCTACACTTTGAATTACGGGCCCCAAATCGGGCCTGATTTTGAGAAGCTCGACGGCCGGTACGATTTTCGCAATTTCTATGTGTACTCGGAGGGCAAGAGAACCCAGGTAGAGGTTGATGCGGGCGCGGAGAAGGATTTCGATAAAAAGGCTTCGTGGTTTGGGGTTTCGGGAAAGTATTTTACGGTTCTCGCCGCGCCTGTTTTTTCCGATTACAAGGTGAGGTTCTCTTCGCGGCCTGTTTCGGGCCTTGTGCAGTCCTCTTCGTTTTTTATTTCAAAGCCTTTTATCAAGAGTTCGCGCAATACGGATACCTACAGGTTCTACCTGGGGCCGAAACTTTCCGATACGCTGGGCATGTATAACGATGCGGGAAAGAATGCTTTTGGTATTCAGGATATGCACTTTGATGAGATTGTTGACAGTAACTTCTTTTTGGGCTGGCTTGAGTTTATTCTCAAGGCTTTACTCCAGCTTTTCTATAATCTTGTTCCCAACTGGGGCGTTGCGATTATTCTTGTTACTGTTGTTGTCAAGATTGTTACTTTTCCCCTTACGCAGAAGAGTTTTAAGTCTACGAGCAAGATGCAGTCTTTTGCGCCCAAGCTGGAGGAGTTAAAGAAGAAGTACAAGGATAATCCGGGGAAGATGAACCAGGAGCTTGCGGCGATTTACAAGAAGGAGGGGATAAATCCTTTGAGCGGATGCCTTCCTATGCTTTTGCAAATTCCGATTTTTCTTGCGATGTACGGGCTTTTTAGTACGCATTTTGATTTACGGGGCGCGGCTTTCCTGCCGCCCTGGATAACGGACCTTTCGGCTCCTGATTCGGTGTGGAATTTCGCTCCGAAGAGCCTTCCTTTTCTGGGGTGGAGCGACCTCCGGCTTCTGCCTATTCTTTTTGTTGCCACTCAGCTCATCAGCAGCAAGATGATGCAGACTCCCAGCGCGGTGTCCAATACCCAGATGAAGATGATGACCTATGGTATTCCTATTGTGTTCTTTTTTGTTCTCTACGATGTGCCTTCCGGCCTTCTTGTGTACTGGATTGTCATGAACATTCTGACGGTTGTTCAGCAGTATATCGTTAAGATGCGGAAGGCTGGGGGGTAGGGGTTCTTGCCCTGCGGCTCCGTGTGCGAAGCGCACGGAGCCGCAGGGCCGCGCAAGGGTTTTGCGCACGATTTTGCAGTTCTCCGAACTGTAAGGCGCGCAAAACCGAAGGATAGAAGCGGAAATCCCGCAGAAAAGCCGAAGGCTTTTTGAGGAATTGGAGCGGATAGCCCGGTTTTTTCGGGCGCAGCCCGAAAAAATGCGCCCAGATTTTGAGAATGAGAGATGCAAGCAAATTCCTCTTGAGGGGTGGTATATGATAAAAGAATTTGAAGGCAAGACGGAAAAGGAGGCTATCGACAAGGCTGTTGAGGCTTTGGGCCTCGAACGGGACGAGTTTGATGTTGAGATTGTCGAGAGTCAGAAGTCGGGGTTTTTGTTCAAAAAGGGTAAGGTGATTATCCGCGTTCATGTGGGCGACGATGTGGAGGTCGCGCCGGGGGGGACGGAGAATCCTGTTCCTGAGAACGATTTTGAACACGCTGTGGTTGATTTTGTGCAGAACGTTATCCAGAAGATGGGGTTTCCGGGAAAGGTTTCGGTGGCTTTCCGGGAGCAGGGGAAGCTGGGCCTCACGATTGATTCGGAGCATTCGAGTATTTTGATAGGCCGCAAGGGGAAGAACCTCGACGCGGTGCAGCTCCTGGCGAATGTGGTGGCGGGGCGGCTCACCTCGGATGATGTCAGGGTGATTCTGGACTCAGAGAACTACAGGGGCCGGCGCGAGGAGAGTCTCGTGCGTATGGCCCGCAAGGTGGGCGAGCAGGTGCAAAGAACAAAGGGTTCAAAACTTTTGGAGCCCATGAATCCTTTTGAGCGCCGTCTTATCCATACGACCCTGAACGATATGGCGGACATCGACACAAAAAGCGAGGGCGATGGGCTTTATAAGCAAATCCGCGTTTACTACAGGGGCGTTGACAGGTAGGGGTTTCGCTGCCTTAAGCTGTCCTCGCCTCCGGCCCTGAGCGGGCCTTTGAGGAGGAGAGGGGCCTTCGGGTTAATCCTGGGGGCCCCTGTTTTTTTTCGGCAAAATAGAGTAAACTGGAAAAATCATGATGCGCGGTATTTTTGAGCGGCACGACCGCTACAACTTCGAGGCAAAGATAGATTACACCCTTGACGCCCGCCAGCCAAAGAATAAATACTTTCTTTCCTTCTATTTTTTTATTCCCAAATCCCTTAATCTGGGTTCCAAGAATTATTCCCGGAGCGATTTTTACGCGGATATGCACACGTATATCCGTTTCAAGAATCCGCGTTTTACTTTGGACGAGCTTCTGGACAAGAGCAACAAACGCTCGCCCCTGTGCCAGATTTTTCTCAATGTGGATAATCTGCGCCGGGGAATTTCTCTTGATGAAGTAAACCGTAAACTCATTTACGAGCTGCGTATGTTTGGCACTATTTTCAAGACGTGTTTGAGGGAGGAGACTCTTGCCATCACGAAAATTCTCAGCGAAGAGGCAAAGAGCGGCGGGAAAAACAGCGATATTCTTACGGGGCAGCTCCTTACGCGGCTTAACGAGGTTGAGGAGCAGTTTGAAATTATACAAAGAAATTTTGAGGTTTCGGGGGCAAGCCGCGAGCTTCAGGAGACGTATGTCTTTGCCCGCGATATGGGCAGCCTTGAGGTGCAGAATTATCTTACTTTGCTTCTGGGGGTGTACAGAAAGCGCCGGGGCAAGTCGGCGAAAAAGCTCATAGAGCTGATTATTTCCTTTATCGAAAACCACTGGACGCAGAGAAGGAGGCGCGGCAGTCATTTGGTGCGCGACCCGGATTCCCTCAACGAAAACTTTACCTACTGGGAGGGTATCCTCAAAAAGTATTTTCAGGGCGTACTCTACCTCACTGTGCGGGACAAGAATTCAACAGGCAGGGCCCAGCATATTGTGTACGGCATAGCCGCGGGCTTTGCCATGTTTTTGAGCCTCGTTATAGGCTACTGGCTGGGAACCCAGTTTACGAGCGAGCTGTCCACGAGTTTTATCGTTGCGGTTGTGGTCGGCTACATCATAAAGGACAGGACAAAGGATATAATCCGTAATTATTCAAATACTTTCCTCCGTTTTTTTGTTCCCGACCGCAAGTTTGTCATTGTTGACCCCATGGACAGGAGAAACATTGGCGTTGTGCGCGAGTCCATGCGCTTTGTCGACCTGAAAGACGCGCCTCCTCCGGTTTTGCAGGCCCGCACATCGGGCCACATGACCTGCATTGAGGAAGAGGGCAAGCCGGAAGAGATTCTTATGTACCAGAAGGATGTTGTTATTGATACGGAGAAAATTTCGCGCTACCATACGCGGCGGCGGGACATAAGCGATATTATCCGCTTTAATATACGTAAACTTATTCAGTACGCGGATGACCCTTTTCACTTCGACAAGATGTGGGATTCCGCGTCAAAAAAAATCAAGCGCCTGAAATGCGCCAAAGTGTATCACCTGAACCTGATAATCCGCCTTGAGACCATGGACGCCAAAGAAAGAAAGCAGGTTGTTTTTAAGCACGTGCGGGTTATTCTGAACCAGGACGGTATTGTCCGTATGGGCGAGGTGCAGCCGGCGAGGTGATGCGC
>JAITGB010000139.1 GCA_031280945.1 Spirochaetales bacterium | reverse complement strand
AGCATCAAAGCCGGAATCTGATAACACAAAGACTTCCCCGCCCCCGTCGGCATGACCGCCAAAACATCCCTGCCGGCAAGAATCGCGTCAATCGCCTCCTCCTGCCCCCTGCGGAAACTTGTGTACCCAAAATGGGTTCTCAGGATTTGAAACTTGTCCGCACCGTCCACCCCGAAAGAATACACTAGTTCAGGGCGTTTGCGAAACAGGTTAGCTGGAATTTCCCACGAAAAGCACGAAAACGCACGAAAACGCACGAAAAAAGAAAGAAAGCGAAATTCTTCGTTTACGTTCCCGGGGCGCTATGATGAAGGCAGTAACCGGATAGCCTGCTACTGGAGACGCGGGAAAGAAAAACGAAGCCTACGCCATTGTCGTAGAGTAGAAGAATAAGCGGAAAACCGTCGCGTAAGCCCACGGGCTGCGCAAGGGTTTTGCGCACGATTTTGCAGTTCTCCGAACTGTAAGGCGCGCAAAACCGAAGGATTGGAGGGGACGCGAAGCGTGTCCAACGGACCGAAGCCCCGCAAAGCCCGGTTTTTTGCGTGAGCAAAAAATGCGCCCTACTCTCCCGCCTTACCCGAAGCGACTCCGCGCAGATTAAGCTCCCCTGCCCTGTGGCAGCTCACAAAATGTTCCGGGGCAAGCTCCCGCTGTTCGGGAGTTTCCGTCCTGCACTCGTCTGTGGCATAGGCGCAGCGCGGGCTAAAATAACAGCCGGGCGGAGGATTCGCGGGGTCGGCTACCTCCCCCTGCAAAACAATGCGCTCGGAGCGCAGGCGCGGGTCGGGTTTGGGAACCGCGGAAAGCAGGGCCTCCGTATAGGGGTGCAGGGGCCGCGAAAACAGGGCTTCGGTTTTTGCTGTTTCCACGATGCGGCCCACGTACATAACGGCAACCCTGTCCGAAATATGGCGCACAACCGAGAGGTCGTGGGCAACAAAGAGATAGGTAAGGCCGAGTTCCGCCTGGAGGTCCAGCATGAGGTTGAGAATCTGCGCCTGTACGGAAACGTCCAGGGCGGAAACTGGCTCGTCCGCCACAACAAGGCGGGGGTTTAAGGCAAGGGCGCGGGCAATTCCTATCCTCTGCCTCTGGCCGCCGGAAAAGGCGTGGGGGTAGCGTCTCATATATTCGGGCCTGAGGCCCACAAGCCGCAGAAGCTCGGCCACGCGCTCGGCCCGCACCGAAGATTTTTTCTCGCCGTGGACAAGAAGGGGCTCCCCCACAATATCAAGGAGAGTCATGCGCGGATTAAGGGACGCAAAGGGGTCCTGAAAAATCATCTGCATTTCCCTGCGCAGGCTCTGGAGCTCTCCGCCGGGGATGCGGGCCATATCAACGGTTTCGCCCTTTGCGGTGCGGTACAAAACGTTCCCGCCCGTGGGCGTTATTGCCCGCAGAATACAGCGGGAGGTCGTTGTTTTTCCGCAGCCCGATTCCCCCACAAGGGAGAGGGTTTCTTTTTCTTTTAAGAAAAAGGTTACGTTGTCAACGGCCTTGACGCTGCCCACAACCTTCTGCAAAAGCCCCCGCTTGATGGGAAAAAATTTTTTGAGGTCCCTTACATCGAGGAGAAGCCCTCCGGCCAGGGTATTTACGCTTGTGTCCGACTGAGTCATTCTTTCCGTCCTTCGCTGTCGTAGAGGAAACAGCTCACCTTCTGCCTGTCTCCCGAAGCTGCGAGGCGGGGTTCTCCCGCATCGCAGCGGCCTTCTATGCGCGAAGCGCAGCGGGGGTGGAAGGGGCAGCCCGCGGGCCTGTTGTAGGGGTGGGGAATCGCCCCGCTTATGGTGGGCAGCTTTACGCGGGGCTGGGAATCAATGCTGGGGATTGATTCCAAAAGAGCCTTTGTATAGGGGTGAAGGGGATTGTGAAAAATATCGTCAACAGGCCCCTCCTCCACAACGCGGCCCAGATACATAACAACAACATCGTCCGCCATTTCCGCCACAACTCCCAGGTTGTGCGTTATGAGCATAATGGCCATGCCGTTTTCGTTTTGCAGCCTGCGTAAAAGGTCCAAAATCTGGGCCTGGGTTGTAACGTCCAAAGCCGTAGTCGGCTCGTCCGCAATCAAAAGGCGGGGGCTGCACGAGAGGGCAACGGAAATCATGGCCCTCTGCCTGAGGCCGCCGGAAAGCTCAAAGGAGTATTCGTCTATGCGCCTCTCCGGTTTGGGGATGCCCACGCTGCGCAGGGCCTCAATCCCGATTTTCCGCGCTTCTTTTTTGTCAACGTTCTTGTGCAGCATAATGGCTTCGGTAATTTGGCCGCCTATGGTATGCACAGGGCTGAAAGAGGTCATGGGTTCCTGAAAAACAAGCCCAATCTCCCCTCCGCGTATGGCCCGCATTTCCGGCCCGTTCGGGGCGAGTTTAACGAGGTCTATTTCTTCGCCGCCCTCTTTTCGCAGAAAAATCTCGCCGTGTACGATGCGGCCCGGCTTTTCCACGAGGCGCAGTATGGACTGGGTTGTTACGCTCTTGCCGCAGCCCGACTCCCCCACGATGCCCAGGGTCTTGCCCTTCTTGACATCGAAGCTCGCCCCGTCCACAGCCTTGACGGTTCCCTCGTCCTGAAAAAAATATGTCTTCACATCACGGACGGACAAAAGAGTGTCCGCACTGTTTTCGCTTGTACTCATGCTTCAAGGTTCTCCTTAGCCGTAGGGGTCTGCCGCATCGCGCACTCCGTCTCCCATAAAATTAAAAGCCAAAACCGCGATAATAATGGGAATCGCGGGAATGAGGAGCCACGGCGAAATAACAAGGGCCTGAATGTTCTGCGCGTCCTGCAAAAGCACTCCCCAGCTTATGGCCGGAGGCCGCAGGCCCAGCCCCAGAAAACTGAGCGAAGTTTCCGAAATAATCATGGCCGGAATGGCAAGGGTTGTCGCCGCGATAATGTGGCTGATAAACGAAGGCACCATGTGCCGGAAAATAATCCGGGGCTTGCTGCACCCCAGAATTTCCGCGGCCATGATAAAATCCTCCTGCCTGAGCGAAATAAAACGCCCCCGCACAACCCGCGCAAGCTCCGTCCACCCTATGAGGCTGATAATAACGGTAATGGCAAAATATATCTGGTTTACGCTCCACGAACTGGGCAGGGCCGCGGCAAGCCCCATCCACAGGGGAATCGTGGGAATAGAACGCAGAATCTCAATGACCCTCTGCACAACCGTATCGATAAGGCCCCCGAAATATCCCGAAAAGCCCCCCAAAGTAATGCCCAAAAGAAGGCTCAAGGCAACGCTTACAAGACCTATGGTCATGGACGTGCGCGTTCCGTACATAAGGCGCGACCACACATCGCGGCCCTGCATATCCGTTCCAAAAAGAAAAAGCGTTTCTTCCGGCTTTGCGTCCTTTACCGCAAAGAGATGCCTGTCCATGGGAATAAACCCCAAAAACTTGTAGGGAAAACCGCGGCCAAAAAACTCAACATATACCTTTCTGCTGGTGTCCGGCTCGTACATCCTCTTGAAGGTAATGGGGTCCCTGCGCCCAAGCTGGGGAAACACATGGGGCCTGAAACTCCCCTCGTCAAACCAGTGAATAGGCTGGGGCGCCATAAGAGACCTCTGGGCCTCCGAAGCCTCAGGGTCAACATACGAAAGAAAATCAGCCGCAAAGGAAACAAGATAAAAAATAATAAGAATAATGGTTCCCGCCATGGCAAGTTTATGCTTGCGGAACCTCCACCACATAAGCTGCCACTGGGTAGCGACAGCGATTTTTTCCTCGTCCTGTGTCCTGCCGCCCGCCGCGCCCCCGCCCGGAGGAGAAGGAGAAGCGTCTTTTTTTTCCGGAGAATCCGCCATAGACATCAGTGCCTCCCCAGCCTGATGCGGGGGTCAACCCACATCAAAAGTAAATCGGAAATAAAAGTGCCAATCACCGTCATAACGCCCAAAAGAAGCACAATCGTTCCCGCAAGAAACATATCCTGCGCAACAAGGGCCTTCAAAAGAAGAGGCCCCACAGTGGGAAGACTCAAAACGAGCGAAACAATCAGGCTTCCTGAAACAACATAGGGCAGAAGGTATCCAATGGTACTGATAAAAGGGTTAAGAGCAACCCGTACAGGGTACTTCATAATAACCTTCCCTTCCGCAAGGCCCCGGGCACGGGCCGTCATAACGTAGGGCTTGCGCAGCTCGTCCAAAAGATTACTCCGCATAATGCGAATCATCTGGGCAGTACCCGAAACGCCCAGCACAATCGCGGGAACCGGAAGATGCTTGATGAGGTCCCACACCTTCGCAAGGCTCCATTCCGCCTCCATGTAGTCCGCGGAAAAAAGCCCCCCCACGCTCGCGCCAAAGTGCGCAAAGCCTACATACATGATAATCAGGGCCAGCATAAAACCCGGAATGGCCAGACCCAAAAAACCCACAAAAGTACAAATGTAATCTCCCACGGAATACCGCTTGACCGCGGAATAAATCCCAATGGGCAGGGCCAAAACCCACGTAAAAACAATAGCCGCGCCGGAAATAACAATAGTAAGCCACAAGCGGTCGCCTATCACATCAGCAACAGGCCGCCCCCACTCCATAGCCATACCAAAGTTCCCCTGCAAAATCAGGCCAAGCCATTTGAGGTACTGGATATAAATAGGCTTATCCAGACCCAGTTGGAGCCTGAGGGCCTCCGCCTCCCCTTCGGAAACAGCGCTGCCCGAAGCGGACATCGAAGCTATGTACGAAGTAACATAATCACCCGGCGGAAGCTGGATAATAACATACGCCAGAATTGAAATGGCAAAAACAGTGAGAAGGGCCATAACAAGACGCCGAACTATATACGAAACCATACTCTCCCCTGT
>JAITGB010000095.1 GCA_031280945.1 Spirochaetales bacterium | reverse complement strand
CTTTCGCTCTCGCCGCAGCATACCGTGGCCAAAACCGCTGAACCGCCGTATGTGGCGAACACGGCTCCATTGGCCTGTTTTGCCATTCTCCCTGTTTCCAGAACAAGGTCATCGTTTCCGATTCTGTATTTTACTGTGTGTAACACTTTTGGTCTTCCTTATGTTTTTATTTTCGCAGTTCAAGCTGCTCCAGGAGCGAGCGGTACTTGGCAAGGTCGGTCTTTTTGAGATAATTAAGCAGCCTGCGCCGCGCGCCGACCTGCCTGAGGAGTCCTCTGCGGGAGGAATTATCCTTTTTGTGGGTTTTCAGGTGTTCGGTCAATTCTCCGATTTTCTTTGTGAGTAGAGCAATCTGCACTTCCGTTCGTCCCGTATCTTTGTCATTGGCGCCGAACTTGTTTACAATCGCAACTGTGTCTTCCTTTTTGAGGGGCATGGTATTCTCCTTAAAGCCTCTATACAAATGTTATGGCCTTTACATCGCCATTATAATGCCAAAAAACGCGCCCGCCTTCAACGCGGAGCCAAGTTTCTTTTTCTCCGGCGGAGCCTTCAAGAAGGGCCGCGTAGGTTCCGTCCCGGGGAAGAAGCCTCGGTTGAACAGAGCTTGCGCCCTGCCCCTCCTTATGCCAGCCCTTCAGCGTGAGCCTGTAGGAATGCCCCAGCATGGCCGCAGCCTCGGCGAAATCGCCTTGCCGGATAAAGCCGCGAATCCGCGTACTGCTTACTTTGCCGTCCCCGTGCTTCACGGGCGGAATAACTTCCACACACACGCCGAGGGGCTCAAGGAAAAGGCGGACTTTTTCCGCTCCCGTGTCCGCGCCGCGGCCAAAGTGAAAATCCTGCCCAAGAACAAGAAAACGGAGGGCGCAGCTTCCGTAAACGCGGGAGATAAAATCAGCACCACCCATTTTACCGAATTCGCGGGAAAAGTCAATAATAATAGAGCGCTGAATTCCCAGGGCTTTGAGTTTTTCCAGCTTTTCTTCAAGGGGAAGGAGGTCTCCGGGGTACTCGCCGGGGCGGAGGACTTTTTTGGGGTTTTCGCGGAAGGTAATCACCCAGGGTTCGCAGTCCCGGCGGGAGACGATTTTTTCGATAAGGGCGGCGTGTCCTGCGTGTACGCCGTCAAAAACCCCTATGGTCATGGCGACTTTCGGGTTCTCTTTTTTGTCGAGGCTGATGAACGCCTCCCAGCTTAAAGTTTTCATTCAGGCTGCCCGCACACAAAACGGTAGGCGTAAAAAGAGGCCCGCCTTTCGATGAGGGCCGCGAGGTCCCCGCTTTCGGTAAAAACGAGACAGGGCCTTCCCCTCCCCTCCTCCTGGGGCGGGGCTTCCGCAGGCTCGCCTCTCTCGCTGGTTTCGTGGAAAAAATCATCGCGCAGGGGTTTTCCTGCCATAAGGGATGCCAGGCAACTCTCTTTGACAACGAGGCTGGGACAGGGAATGAGTTTTTCAAGAACCGCTCTGCCTGCGAGGAGATTTTTTTCGGGAATAAAATCCTCCGGCGAAACAGCGTCTTTCAAGAAAAAGGGGCCGACTTCCATGCGCTTGAGTTCCTTGACGTAGGCGCAGGAGCCGCAGGCTTCCGCGAGGTCGCGGGCGAGGGAGCGTATATAGGTTCCCTTGCCGCAGGAGACGCGGCAGGAGAGAAAGGGCGGACTGTACTCCTGTACGTCAAAGGAGTAAATCGTAACGGGCCTTTCCTTGAGTACGGGTTTTTCTCCCGCCCGGGCCCGCTGCGATGCTCTTTTGCCGTTGACGTGTATGGCGGAAAAATCAGGCGGCCTCTGCATAAGGGGGCCGGTAAAGCGGCTGGCCGCAGCGAGGAGGACTTTTTTTTCCGGCGCGGGCCGCGCGCAAATCACTTCGCCTTCGGGGTCAAGGGTGGTTGTTTGTATTCCGAACTCAAAGACGCATTCGTAGGTTTTGTCCATATCCGTAATAAAGGGCGCAAGCCGCGTGTAACGGCCTGTTAAAACAACGAGAAGGCCGGAGGCGAATTTGTCGAGGGTTCCTGTGTGGCCGGCTTTTTTTGTTCCCAGTTTTTTTTTGATTGCGCCCAGGGCGGTAAAGGACGTGATGCCCGGCGGTTTATCGAGGAGGAGGAGGCCGTCTTGAGAGGGGGGGTTACGGCAGGACATTGTCATTTAACGGGGCCCGCGCAAGGGATTGGAGGGGACGCGAAGCGTGCCCCGGCGCGGCAACGCCGGGGCCGAAGCCCCGCAAAGCCCGGTTTTTTGCCCAGCGGATTTTGCGGAGCAAAATCGCGCTGGGCAAAAAATGCGCCAAGAATCTTCAAAAAAAGTACATGAACAGGCCCTGTGCACAGACTTCGTGGCGATTTTCGCGCAAAAGTCTAGTTTCCCGCAATAACGACAAGCACTCCTTCGAGGAGTTCCGACAGGGGGTCAAAGTAGGCCGCATCAAGCGCGGTGGAAAGTTTTTCAATATCCGTCTCGGAGTATGCGTCCCCGTCCTCCTCATACAGGGCAAGAGCGCCGCGCAGGGCCTCCCCCAAACGGATGGTTTTTTCCTTGATTTCCGCAAGGGGAATCTTTTCCTTCTCCTCGATAACGCCAATGTATTTTTCCACAAGAGCTCTCGGCTCTTCGGCATCTTCGCGGGAAACAAGGCGCTCGTAGAGAAGGTTAACAAGGGCGCGGGGGTCGTAGGGAGTTTGCGTCACGGCTTGATACGCTGGATGCGTCCGTCAGAGTGGCCCGCAAACACTTCGGAAACATTGCGCGAGAAAATACCGTTTCCCAGTACGCCGGGAATGCGGGAAAGCTCCGCTTCCATTTCCGCGGGGTCAAAGGCTTTCGTAAAGGTGAGGTCAAGGAGTATGTTGCCGTTATCCGTAATAACCGCGCCCATTTTTTTAACAGCCATGCGCACCTGTGAGGTTGCGCCCAAAGATGCAAAGGCCGCTCCTGCCCAGACGCGGGCTTCGCGCAAAACCTCGGTGGGAACAGGGAAAGAGAGCCCCAGGTTTTTTACGAGCTTTGAGGAATCAACAACCACGACAAATTTTTTCGCCGAGTACGCGACAATTTTTTCAATAAGAAGCGCGCCTCCCCCGCCCTTGGTGAGGTTGAGCTTCTCGTCTACCTCATCCGCGCCGTCAACCGCGAAATCGAGGCTCCCGTTTATTTCGGGGGCGTTGAGCGAGCGCAGGGGAACCCCGGCCTTCTGGCATTCCATTTCCGTCTGCGAGCTTGTGGCCACAGCTACTATGTCCTTGAGCTTTCCCGCTGCAAGAAGTTCTCCCAGCCGCCTCACGGCCCATACTGCGGT
>JAITGB010000265.1 GCA_031280945.1 Spirochaetales bacterium | reverse complement strand
ATAGACGCGGACGGGCCTGTTCCGGCTGATACGCTTTTTTCCAAGGCGCGGGGGGGCTGGTACGATATAGTTGTTGCGATGTATCACGACCAGGGGCACATACCCCTTAAAATTGTGGGTTTTACGTGGAACGAGGCGGAAAAGAAGTGGAACTCCGTAAGCGGCATCAACGTAACCCTGGGGCTTCCTATCATACGAGCTTCGGTTGACCACGGGACTGCTTTCGGCAAGGCGGGCAAGGGTACGGCGAATCCTGACAGTCTCATTATAGCTCTTGAGTACGCGGCGAAATTCGCTGTAGTCAGGGCGGGCGGGAAGTGAAGTTTTCCGTTACGGCGAAACAGCCGAACTCGTCCATGTGCGCTGTGTGCGGGCGCGACAACCCCCACAGCATGAAAACGGAATTCTTTGAGCTTGAAAACGGCGAGCTTGCGGCCCTTTTTACTCCGGGGCCGGAACATCAGGGGTATCCGGGAAGGCTCCACGGGGGTTTTGCGACCGCTGTTTTGGATGAGCTCATCGGAAGGGCTCTCAACGTAAATGCGGAAGAGGAGTTCTGGAGCGTTACGGTTGAAATCAGCGTTAAGTTCAAAAAGCCTGTTCCCGTGGGCGGGAGGCTGACTGCTGTTGGGAGAATTACCGAAAACAGGGGGCGCGTTTTTGAGGGAACGGGAGAGATTTTTCTTCCTTCAGGGGAGATTGCGGTTGAGGCAAAGGCCCGCTACATGAAGTTTTCTTTGGATAAAGACGCCGAGGGGGATTTGGGCTGGGGCGTGAGTTTTTCGGGAAAAGACCCCTCGGAGATTGATATTCCGCAAAACGGGCAGTAAAACGTAAGCCCTCCTCAAAAACGCGGGTTAGGGCCACAGCCACGTAGCGCTGGTATAACGCACTTAGCCTGATTCTGCGTATAGCTAAAATCCGCGTTTTATCGGACTCGCATTTTTTGCCTTCGGCAAAAAATGCTCGGATTCTAAAGAATTCTAAAAAACAATTCTACGCCGGAGACCTGGGCGGCCTCAGGCGGTTTTTTATGTTTCGTACAAAAGCTGTTACCCACGGGATTCTGCTTAAAATTACAATGAGCGTTATGGCGAAAAGCGCTACGCAGATGGGGCGGGTAAAGAAGGGGGTAATGTCTCCGTCTGAGATGACGAGCGACCTGCGCAGGTTGTTGTCCAGCATTTTGCCGAGGATAATGCCCAGAACAAGAGGGGCCATGGGGTAGTCCATTTCGCGCAGGAGAAATCCCAAAAGGCCGAAGACTATCATAACGCCCACATCGAAGAGCCGCGAGGAGATGGAAAACGAGCCCACAACGCAGAGGACAAAAACAATGGGCATGAGTTTTTGCCGGGGAATCATGAGGACTTTTACGAGGCTTTTGACCATGAGAAGCCCCAGGATAAACATGGACGTTGTGGACAAAAGAACCATGGCGACAACTTCGTAGACGAATGTGGGAAACTCTAACATGATGAGCGGGCCGGGCCGCACTCCGTGAATGAGCATGGCGCCCAGAAGAACCGCGGCGGGCGCGGAGCCGGGAATGGCCAGGGTGAGGACGGGAATAATCGCTCCGGGAACGCAGGCGTTGTTTCCTGTTTCCGCCGCGAGAAGCCCTTCTATGCTGCCCTTGCCGAACTTTTCGGCTTCTTCGGGTTTTGCGGAGCGTTTTGCGAGGTCGTAGGACACCCATGCGGCTATGTCTTCGCCGACTCCGGGAACAGCCCCTATAAAGGTGCCCACGATGCCGGAGCGGACAATGGTTTTCCAGTACCGCGTGATTTCCGCGAGGCGGGGAAGAGTTCTGTCGATTTTGGTTTTGACGACTTCAAATTTTGTAAAGCGCATAACGGTAATGATTTCCGCGAAACCAAAGGCGCCGACCATGGCGGGAATGAGTTCTATGCCTCCTGAGAGGTTTGTGCTTCCGAATGAGTAGCGCACGTATGCGTGTATGCCCTCCATGCCTATCATGGCGACAAAGAGCCCCAGAAAACCCGCGAGCCAGCCTTTTAAGGGGTCTTTGGGAGCTGTGAGGTTTCCGCAGATGACAATGCCGAATATGGCGAACCAGAAAAACTCAAAAGACTGAAACTCAAGGGCAACCGAACCTATGAGGGGCGTAAAAAGAGCCATGGTGAACATTCCGATAACAGAACCCAAAAAGGAGCCTGTTGTGGCTATGCCTATGGCCTTGCCCGCAAGCCCTGCCTTTGCCAGAGGAAAACCGTCCACGGTTGTGGCGGCGTTGGCGGGCGTTCCGGGAATATTGAGGAGAATGGCGCTGCGGCTTCCTCCGTAAATCGAACCCACATACATACAAATCAGAATGAGAATCGCATCCCCTGCCGCCATGTGAAAGGTGAGAGTTGTTAAAAGAGCTACGCCCATAGTGGCGGTAAGCCCCGGCAGCATACCTATAACGATTCCCAGTTGCGTCGCCCACAGCGCGTTAAAAATCGTGCGCACATTCAAAAAGCCCCACAGGGCCGCGCCGAACATTTCTATTCCTTCAAACATGGAAAACTCCTCTTAGGGAAGGTTCACAAGAAAGATGTACTGAAAAACCCCCGTAACCGCCGCGGAGGTGATGCCGGCCAAAAGAGCGGCAAGCGCGAACTTTTTTTTCTGCGCTCTCACGGGAACAGCCTTCTCGTACTCAAAAACAAGAACAAAAATGAACACAAACAAAAAAGTCGCAAGAGGAAAGAAAATCCTCCCCAGCGACAGAACGTACGCAAGGCACAAAAAAATCGTCAGGCTCATGCGGCGGGTTCCTGTTTCCGCAAAAAAGTTTTTGACCCCGCCGCGCGAGAGCGTAAACTCCCCCCGTAACTTCCTAACCGCGCGGACAAACATAACCGCGCTTAAAACGATAATCACGCCGCCCAAAAGAGCAGGCAGAAGCCCCGGAGCGGAGTAGGGGCTCTGCCCCCTCTCCGTTACAGGAGGCATCTGTAAAGCCATCACCGTAACCGCAAGGCCAAAGGCAATCAGCGCAATGCCCGTATAAAAATCAGAACGCGCCATGCTTTTTTCTGTCATGCAAAACCTCCGCGTGGTAAGGAAAACTAAAAAACACATAAGAAAAGCAGGGGCTCAAAGCACGGGCCCCTGCCTTCCACGGAAAAAAACTACTGCTTCTACGGCTTGGGAATACCAACCGTATCGGGCGAAATCTTTGCCTTGCCCGCGTCAAAGTACATCCACGCAACGGGCTGATAGAAAGCGAAAGCCTTCTTCTGCGCGTCCTCGCCGTAGGACGGCCCGAACACCGCGCCGCGGTCATCCGCGTACTCGCGGATTTTCGCGGACACAGCAATCTTCTCCGTCCAAATCTTCTCCAGAGTCGTTACCAGTTCCTGCGGAACCCCCTTGGGAATAAAAAGGCCGAAGTAGTTCAAACCCGTCTGGAAATCGGGAATCCATTTTTTTATGGAAGGAATCGTCCCAAAACCCTTGAGTTCCATATCCTTGTCCGCGAGAACAGCAAGAGGCCGCAGCTTCTTGCCGCGAATCATGTCCGCCTGCTCCACGGCAAGCTGCGGCGTTACCATAACCTCTCCGCCCACAACAGCCGTAACCGCGGGATTGCCCCCGTCATAGGTAACGTGCTTGTACTCAATGCCCGTATACTTGCGAATCAGCTCAATCGCAACATGGCCCGAAGAAGCCTGCCCCGCAGTGGCAACGCCAATCTGCCCCGGCTTGGCCTTGAAGTCCTTCAAAAGGTCCTCGAAAGTCTTGTAGGGCGCGTTCGCGTTGACGCTCACAACAGCAACGTTGGCCACAGTGAGGAAAATATGCCAGTCCTTCTGGATATTCGTATCGAGCATACCCTGAATATTGTAGGTCGCAAGGTCAACAGCCGCCCCCGCCGTCCAGGTGTACCCGTCCCGCGCCGCGTCCAGAGCGTTCTTCGTCCCCACCGAGCCCGAAGCCCCCGGCTGGTTTACGATGACGACCCTCTGCCCCAGTTCCTTCTCAAGCTCCCCCGCCGTAACGCGCGTAATCTGGTCCGTTGACCCGCCCGCGCCCCAGGGAACAATCACCGTAATAGGCTTTGA
>JAITGB010000221.1 GCA_031280945.1 Spirochaetales bacterium | reverse complement strand
TATACTCCGGCTTGACTATATATGATATTCTGAAGGGAGAGTGTATGAACGTAAAGGGGAAAACTGTTCTTGTTACGGGAGCCACGTCGGGAATAGGTGAGGCCTGCGCGGAGGCTTTTGCGGCGAAGGGGGCGCGGCTTGTTTTGGCGGCGCGCAGAAAGGGGCTTTTGGAGGAGAGGGCGGCGAGGCTTGCGAAAGACTACGGCGCGGCTGTGGAGACTTTTGAGCTTGACGTGCGCGACAGGAAGGCTGTGTTCGCTTTTGCCTCGGAGCTTGAAGCCCGGAAGCTCACCCCCGATGTTCTTGTCAACAACGCGGGGCTTGCGCGGGGGCTTTCCAAATTGCACGAGGGCAATGTTGATGACTGGGAGGAGATGATTGACACGAACTTAAAGGGGCTCCTCTATGTTTCCCGCGCGGTGCTTCCGGCCATGGTGGCACGGAATTACGGGCACATTGTCAATATAGGCAGTCTCGCGGGGCGCATGGTGTACCCTGCGGGAAATGTCTACAACGCCACGAAGTTTGCCGTGGACGCTTTGAGCGAAGCCATGAACATTGACCTCGCGGGAACGAAAATCCGCGCGAGCGTTATAGACCCCGGCATGGTCAAAACCAATTTCTCCGCGGTGCGCTTTGGCGAAGACGCGGCCAGGGCCGAGGCTGTGTACGCGGGGGTAGAGTATTTAACGGGCAAGGATATAGCTCTGGCTGTTCTTTTTGTTGTGGAGGCCCCGGACCACGTCAACATTCAAAATATGCTCATTATGCCGGTAGACCAGAGAAACTCCTATGTTATCCACCGCGCCGCGGCGCAGAAGCAGTAGGGTTTCCATGCAATCAAAGTCCCTGCCGCAGGTATTTTTGGGAATACTCGCTGTTCTTGCGATTTCGGCTGTTCTGTACCTTGCGGCGGGCGTTCTTATTCCCCTTGTTACCGCCATACTGGTTTCGTTTATTGTTTCGCCTGTTATTAGCTTTCTCCATAAGCGGCTTCACATTCCCCGGCCCATTGCGATTTTTCTCGTACTGCTTCTGGTTATGACGGTGGTGTTTCTTATCGGGCTTTTCTTTTACTCAAGCGTACAGTCTTTCTACCGCGAGCTTCCCAAGTATTCGGGAAAATTTACGGAAATTTCGCTCAGGCTTATCAACAGGTTCCGCCTGCCCGAAGATATACTTGAGGAGTTTTCCTGGGTAAGAAGCATGGGTTCCTATCTTATGGCCTTTTCGCGGGGATTCGTTGATTTTTTGAGCGGTCTTATTCTGATGATGCTTTTTCTGGTTTTTCTTTTGTTTGAGAGGGCCCACATCAGGCCCAAGCTGTGGGAGGCATTTGAGAGCCGCACGACCCACAGGCTGTTTGTAATATACGCCCACATTTCCCGCCAGATAGGCCGCTATCTTTCGGTAAAACTTCTCGTGAGTGTGGCTACGGGTTTTCTTATGTGGCTTACCCTGTGGATTATTGGCATTGAGTTTGCTTTTGTGTGGGGGGTTCTCACTTTCTTTTTTAATTTTATCCCCAACATTGGCGCAATCATACTCACCGCGTTTATAGAGGTCTTCGCGGTTCTGCAGTTTTATCCTTCCCCCACCGAGCCCATCGTCGCCCTCGTTGTGATGATTGTTTTTCAGCAGGTCATGGGGAATCTCGTTGAGCCTGCTCTTTTGGGGGAGAGGCTTGACTTAAGTCCTGTTGTGATTATTTTTTCCCTTGTTATCTGGGGCTGGATTTGGGGAATTCTTGGAATGTTTCTCGCTGTTCCTCTTATCGTGGCCATTAAAATTGTATTGGAAAATATTCCTTTCCTGAAACCCGCCGCTGTTCTCATGGGTACGGGTAAAAGGCTTTCTTCCGCGTCCTGAAAGTCTTGAAAACTTTCAGGCGGTAATCACTAGAAGCTCTTTTCGTATTATGCGAAGAAGATTCGCAAGGCAGTGCGGGATGCGCGCCATTTTACGAAGAGGCGTTGCGAATACCGCGCATAAGATGTAAACAGTGCAAAATACTATTTTCAAATAAAAAAGAGAAACATTATTTTCTGCCAAAGTGCAGTGAAAAAAGGCCGCCGTATATTTTTTTAATTCTTTTAGAGAGAAAGAATTGCTTTTCGTTAATTCACGCGGTATATTAAGTCCAATTAAAAAAAACGTCTCTCCTGGTTTAGCGCGTTTGAGAAATACTCCCCTGAGGCGAGGAGGTAAATAATGAAAAAGATTTTCGGGCCTTTTTTCCGGCGCAGGCTAAAGCCGCGCCGGAGGAATCTTTTGGAAAAAACTTATGTCTTTTTTGTTCTCTGCGGGGTTCTTCCTTTTTTCGCGGGCTGCCCGGCTTCCGCCTCGTATGACTTTCATCTTCTTGAGCCTTCACCTGCGTACTATGTTGCTTCCTGGGGGACGGACGAGAATCTGGGCTTAAACGAGGCGTTCCCTTTCAAGACGCTCACCAGGGCTGTTGCGGCCGTTTCAGGCGATGCGGAAAAAGACCGGATAATTATTTTGGATAATCTTACCTCGGAAACAGAAGGCTTAAATGAGCCTTCTTCCGTGTTTGTGATTGATGGGACGGGAGGCAGGGAAATAACAATCTCGGGCAGGGGAATGATAAACCTGGACGCGGGCTTAGAGAAAAAAGCTGTTCTCCGCGTGGCTGGCGGAGCTCTCGTGGTTCTTGAAAACATTACGCTCCAGAGGAGCCTCCTTGCCGGACTTGCCGTTGAGGGCGGGAGCAGCGTTACGGGGCGCGGGCTTGTTATTGAGGAAAACGTTTTGGGCGCTGATGTAAGCGGGGCGAGTTCTTTTACCCTGGAAGACGGCAAAGTTGTGCGAAACAACAACGCGGCGGGGCCGGGCGGCGTACACGTTAGGGGCGGAAGCCGTTTTGTTATGAATGGGGCCGCTTCTGTTCTTTACAATGCGGGCAGGGTTGGAGGCGTTCTCGTAGAGGAAAAAAGCCGTTTTACCATGACGCGGGTCTCTTCTGTTTCCCATAACAGGGCATCAGGCGGAGGGGGCGGCGTGTATCTTGATACGAGCATCCTTGATATGGGAGATACGGCTTCTATTTTCTTAAACGCCGCGGGCGGCGGTCCTTTTGCGGGCGGCGGCATCGCGCTAATCAACGCAAGTACGCTCACAATGAAGGGAAACTCCAGAATTGTGGCTAACAAAGCTCTGGCGGACGGACAGGTAAGCAGTGCGGCGCAGCTACCCGTCATGGCTTCCGGCGGCGGGGTTGCGATGCAAAACTTTTGCGAAGTTACCCTTGCGGATAAAAGTTTTATTTCGGAAAACACTGCGGATAACGGCATGGCCGTACACATGAAGAATACCTGCAGCCTCAATTTAAGCGGAAAAAGCGCGATTAACTCGAATGAAATGATGCCGCCGCGGATAGGGTTGCCCGCTGGCGGTAGCGCTGTCTGGGGAGAAACCTCCTGCCGTTTAGAGATGTCCGGTTCAAGCCTTTTTTCAAGCGTGCTTGTAAACGCTGTAATGAGCGCTGTAAGTCTGCGGGATAAATGCGTTTTTGTCATGAAGGAAAACGCCAGTATTTTGCCTCGCACTAAGGGAAATTGCGTTGAACTTTTTTCCTGCGACTCTTTTACGATGACGGACAATGCCTGCATAAAAGAGATTGATAACTGCGGTGTGTTCATGGAGGGCGGCGGGGTTTTTCGCATGAGCGGCAAGGCCGCCGTTACAGGAAGAGGAAATGATATTCAGGGCTGCGTGAGTATCGGAAACGCAGCCGAGTTTATTATGAATGATGATGCGGGCGTTTTTTTCAATGAGAATGAAGGTTTTGGCAGAATCGTACAGGTACTCGGAACGGGCCGTTTTGTTATGAACGGCGGAACGCTTTCACGCGTTACACCATACAGCCCGACGGTGTCCCTTGCCGCGGATAAAATAGGCGGCGGGGTTTGCCTGGGCTCTGCTGCGGGCATTCCCGCGGGAAACCCCACTTTTATAATGAACGGGGGCGTTATCAGGAATAATTTTGCTCTGTATGGCGGCGGGGTTGCTGTACTCCAGGGCAGTTTTATAAAAACCGGCGGCGTTATCTGCGGCAGTAACGAAGCAGAGAGGAATAACAGGAATCTTGTTGTTTCAGGCGGCGCGGGCGCCGCGGTTTTTGTCAGTAAGGCGGCCTCCGGCACGGGTTTGGACATTTTTATGGAAAATACCCTGCCGGAGAGCAAAAATCTCGCCCCGCCCTACACGCCTGCCGGCGGCTGGCAGGATTAAAGGAGGTTACATGAAAAAGATACTTTGTAAAATCATGGGTCTTGCGTTTTTTCCGGCAGCGCTTTTCTTTACCGCCTGTCCTCCGCCGCCCGTGGAGAGGTTTGAGTTTCCCGCGAGTGCGCAGCGGTGGTACTATGTTTCTTCCGCCGGAAGCGACGCAAACAGCGGTCTTACAGAAGATGCGCCCTTTAAAACTTTTGCCCATGCTGCGCAGGCTGCGGCTATGGACCCGAAGAGCCTCCGCGTTTTTATTCTGGATATGCTTGACGCCGCGAGTGAAGGAACTCTTAATTCTTCCGAAACTTTTCTTCTTGACGGGGCGCTTGTGCGGCGCGAAATAACCATAAGCGGAAGAAAGACTGCGGGCTTCTCGGGCAGCGGAACGGAGGAGATTGTCCTTCGCGTAAAGAATGAGGGCCGTGTTATTATACAAAACATCGCCCTTCAGGACGGCAAAACAGGACTTTTTCTCGAAGGCGCAAGCTCGGCCCGTATGGAGAGCGGCAACATAAACAGCAACTGGCGGGGCGCGTTCATACGGAGCGGAAGCTCCTTTGTTATGACAGGCGGCGTTATTGAGAACAATAGGATTCCACAGAGTAATTTTGGCGCGACCTTTGGCGGCAGCGGCGGGGTTTGCATAGTGGATGTGGGTTCGAGCTTTACGATGAGCGGTACTGCCCATATTTATGGCAACGCCGCTCATTTCTCAGAGGCGACTGCTGTTCGCGCGCTAGAGTACACCCATTTTGTTATGGCGGGAAACGCTGTAATTTCCGGCAACTTTACCCCTGGGCTGTCCCCTGGAGATTGCTGTGTCGGTATATCCCCGTGGGCTTCTTTTTCCATGAGCGGCAACGCTCTTATTGCGAATAACCACCATGTGGATTATGGCGTCAAGCTGGGACAGTCCAGCGTGTTCGCAATGGAAGGAAACGCAAAAATAACAGCTACGACCGAAGGCGGCGGAGTGTATATGGACACAGGCGCTGATGCGAGAATGGCTGGCTCATCCTCTATTACCAATAACAGGAATAATGGAGTGTCAGGGTACGCCGGAAATCCCCAGGACCGCTTCTTTACCCTGGGGGGCTCCGCCAGGATTGCGGATAACGGCAAGGCCGGAGTATCGGGCTATGGCATAGTGCTTTTGATGACAGATGACGCGGTTATTTCGGGAAATTCCCAAAGCGGCATACGTCTTGTCGACGGAAGCCTTGTCATAAACGCAAACGCTTTAGTTACGCGGAACAGGACTGAGGCAGACGGAGGCGGCGCAGCCCTGAGCGGAACCCCGTTTACGCTTACGGGAAACGCGGTAATTTCGCATAACTACGCGCGGCTGCGGGGAGGAGGCGTATCAGCAAGATTGAGCGAAGTGAAAACCAGCCCCGCAGAACAGCCGTTTACCCTAAGCGGAAACGCTGTCATCTGTGATAATACCTCAGGCGAAAACGGAGGCGGCGTATACCT
>JAITGB010000048.1 GCA_031280945.1 Spirochaetales bacterium | reverse complement strand
CAGGGCTACTGCATTTACTTTTTTTGAAGATTCTTTGCGCATTTTTTGCGGCTTTGCCGCAAAAAACCGGGCTATCCGCTCCAATTCCTCGGAATTGCTCCGCAATTCCTGCGGGATTTCCGCTTCTATCCCTTGCGCCCTATGGGCTTTTTGCGCTTCGCGCAATTCAATTTTGTATAGTGGCGGCAAATGCAGCCGCCCTGTGCGGGAGGAGCAATTTACACTGTTACCTTTACCGGAAGGCTGTCCTTTTTCAGGTTTTTTTCCGGTGTGAATTGCTTTAGTTAGAGGGGGTACGGGTACAGGCGCAAGCCCGTTAGGGCTTGCGCCTTGGGCCGTGGGCGCGCAAGGGATTGGAGGGGGCCGAAGGCGTCTTTTTCCACCGGAAAAAGACCGAAGCCCCGCAAAGCCCGACCGTGCATTTTTTTTGCCGGAGGCAAAAAAAATGCGGGGATGCGCCCAAATTCTTTTTACGTTTTACCGCGCATGGTCTACGAGTGTGGAGACGGGGACAATTTCGTAGCCGCGCGCGATGAGCTGGTTTATGAGCAGTTCCAGTTTTTGAAAGAGGTAATCTTCGCGTTTGTTGTCGTCGAGCGATTCGTCGGGCCGGCCGAGGCTCATGGAGATGATGGAGCCGGGTTTTTTTTGTTCGAGCACGCGCTCTACGAGGTCGGAGGAGAGGTAGTAGAGTCTGTTGACGCCAGAGTCGCCGCGCCGGGCTACCCAGTCGAGGCTGTCTACGTCCCGGCCTATGTACATATAGCCGGGTTTTTGGGCGGCTTCTATGATGTCGCTGCGGATAAAATAATAGGGGGCGTGCCAGAGGAGGGAAAGTTCTTTTCCTGTGGCGGCGTAGTATTCGTCTTCGTTGCGGGCGAGGCCCTGCTGGATAAAGTGGTCTGTTACTTCAAACCGGGGGTCGGTTATGTTGAAATACGCAAAGAAGAGGGAGCCGGTTTCGTGGCCGGAGTCGGCGATTTCGCGTACGGCGTCGGGGTTGCGGCGGATGAAGTCTCCGTTGATAAAGAAGGTGGCTTTGATTTTGTACTGCGCGAGGATTTCGAGGACTTGCTGGAGGCCGTCAACGGAGTCTATGGCGTTAAAGACAAAGGAGACTTCGCGTCTGTGCATTCGTGAGCCGTGGTTGAAATTCGTAAATTCGATTTTCTCGTCTGGTGCGCTCGCGCTGAGGGGTTCGTACAGGTCTCTTTGGCCGGAGAACAGGGCGTAGGTGCCTTCTCCTTTGAGGCTGCGCACCATGATTGTGTTGCGCAGGGGGCCGGAGGGGAGGGTGTCGAGAAATATGCGGTAGGCGCTTGTCGCGGTGGAAACCGGGTCAAGGGCGGGGCTGCTGGTGGCGGGGGGGGGGGGAGCGGCAAAGGGGTCAAGGGCGTTTACGTGTGTGGTCTGCCATGTATTTGAGTCGGGGTCATAGGTTCTTCCGGCGCCGCGCGCTGTAATATGGACTGTTTCGCCCTTGAGGCCGAAGCTGTCGGGCTGGGAGAGGCAGATGATGCGCGATTCGCCGTTCTGCGTGGAGACGCTGCGGATAAAATTTGAATCCCCTACGATGATGTTATCTCCGGCCCATACTGCTTTGAGGGGTTTTTCGGTAACTATGTTTGTGCGAAGCTGCCAGTTCGTGTAGTCGCGTATTTCTATGGAGTTGTCTTTCAGGAGGGCTACGCTGGCTTCGTCCGGCGAGAGGACAAGGGCGCTTACGTCTGTTTCGGGGTTTTTCCTGAACGCGGTGGCTCTTTCGGCGAGGTTGATGCGGTAAATGGAGGTTTCTTCTTCTCCTTTTTCCATGCGCAGGGTGAGGAGGGTAATAACGCCGCCGCCCCACGCGAGGCTGCGCACTCGTGTATTGCGGGGGAGGTAGAGGTAGGGCAGGCTGATGCTCTCTCCGCCCAGGTAATCGTCTTTGAGCAGGGTGTAGAGGAAAACGTTCCGTCCGTCCATGCACAGGACTATGTAATTTCCGTCCGGGGAAATCCAGAATTTGTCGAAGTTGGGGTCAAAGGAGAAGGGAATTTTTCCGACTGTTTCGCTGCCCCGTATGAGGGTTTGATAGAGGGTGCGGGTAAAGAATTCCGATGCCTTCATTTTGTAGATGAGGGTGCCTGATATAAGGTAGAGTTCGTTGTTTTTGCCCCAGCGCAGGGAGGAGAGTCCTCCTCCTCCTATGCGGCGGAAGTTTTCCGCGAGGTGCCGTCCTGAGAGAAAGTATTCGATGGAAAAATAGTACAGGCCCCTGTCCCGCGCGTACACGAAAAAGCGGGAGTCCGGGGACCATTCGGCTGCAGGCCCCTCAAAGGAGAGTTCCACCCTGCGCGAGACTGTTTCGACTTTGCTGGAATAGCTGTCAAAGAGGAGGAGGTTTCCGTAGGCGGGGCTTGTCTCTTCGATGTACAGGATAAAGCGTCCGTCGGGCGAGGTGGAGACCGGCGGCATTTTGCCGTTACGCACCTGTTTTCCGGTAAGAAAGGAGGGAAACCTGTCCAGCGGGGTAATGCGGGAAAAGTCTTTGTCCGTCCTGAAAACGCCGTAGCGGTTTTGGATTTGCAGTCCTCCTGTACCGGGGAGAAAGTGTATGTCTTCGGGAAAAAACGTGAGCTGGCTGCGCGAGCCGGATTCGAGGTCGGCCAGAAAGAGGGTGCGGTAGGTCTCATGTCCGCGGCCCTCGGCGAGCGCCTGAAAAAGCAGTCTGTTTTTGCGCGACAGGGTAACGCCGCCAAAAGTAATTTCGCCGTACAGCGCCGAACCTGTTCCCGCGAGGAGGAGGATGAGGGCGCAGAGTTTTTTTAGTGCCGGTATTCCCATTATATTTAAGAGAATCGGCAATTTAAGCGAAACTTTTAAGCCGCTTTTCGGGCTGTTTTTACGGGGCTGTTTTTACGGGCGGGTCTCCGGATAGGTGGAAAGCCGCGCTTACAGCCGTTTGAGGAGAAAATCGTCGAGTTCTTTTTCCATTGTATCCAAGGCTGCGCGGCAGTTTTCCAGCCGGCCCAGCGAGCCCTGCGCCGCTATACATTCGAGCTTGTTAAAAGAATCGTCTACGATTTCCGCGGGCGTGAAGCGCACCATGAGTTCTGTTCCGCAGTGGGGGCAGAAGAGAAAATTTTTTTCGAGGAGCCCGCCGCAGTGCAGGCAAAACCGCGAGAAGTCCATACTCTTAACTATACCCGTAAAACCTTTACTCAGGCAAGATGACTGTGGTACACTGCGGGGACAGGGTTTTTTGGAATTTGGCTGCCGGTGTGTGGGCGCGGTTTTCACTGTACGCACGAGCCCTGTATCCCTAAGGAGGAAATATGCTGACAGAGGAACAGCTTGCCGAACTGAAAAAATTTGACTCACCTACAATCTGCAACGCCATTGAGTTTTTCAGCGTACGGCCCAAGACATCCGGTTTTATGAACACGGATATTAAAAAAGTTTTTCATAACTCCGCGAGGACAGTCGGGTACGCCTGCACCGCGCGGATTTCCGCTCTGCACCCGCCAACCGAAGAGCAGAAAAAACTCGCGGACACATACTACGGTACGCTCCACGCGAGCCCCAAACCCACCATAACGGTTATTCAGGACCTGGACCCTGTTCCCACGGGTTCTTTTTGGGGCGAGGTGCAGGCCACAACTCATGCGGCCCTGGGCTGCGCGGGGGTTGTAACCTCCGGGGGCGTGCGCGACCTTGATGAAGTGGAGCCCCTGGGTTTTGAGTATTACGCGGCGCGTATTCTCGTTTCCCACGCCTATATTCACCTTGTGGAAGTGGGCGGCCCTGTAGATGTGGGCGGCCTCGCGGTTTCGCCGGGAGAGCTTGTTTTTGCGGATAAGCACGGGGTTGTCGTTATTCCTGACGCGATTGCGCCCCACCTTGCCGAGGCCTGCCGCGCTGCTGCCGCGGCGGAGGCCCCTGTACTTACGAACTGCCGCAGATACTTTGGAGGGCTTGTTGAAATGGAGAGTCTCACAAAGTGGCGCGCGGAAATGAATCGTCTGCGCAGTGAGGCGGCGGAAGAATTTACCGCTCGTCTAAAAAAGGGTTAGCTCGCGGCGGAAAGAACGCGGCGGGCCTTGCTGCCGTCCTGCGGGCTTACAATGCCGCGCCTTTCCATGATTTCAACCATGCGGGCGGCGCGGTTGTAGCCTATTTTGAGCCGTCTCTGGAGGTAGGAGGCTGAGGCTTTGTTGCTGGTTGTAACAATTTCTATGGCCTTGTCGAGGAGAGGGTCTTCCTCGTCATCCTCAAAGAATTCTTCTTCCTCATCGTCGATAAAAATTTCATCGTCAATGTACTCTGGTTCGCCGAGGGTCTTTACGTAGTCCACTACCTTTTCAACTTCTTCTTCGGTGAGGTACGCGCCCTGCATACGCACGGGAAAGGGGTCCCACGAGGGGGCGAAAAGCATATCCCCCCGGCCCAGGAGTTTTTCCGCGCCTACGGCGTCTATGATGATGCGCGAGTCGAATTTTCCCGCGACCATAAAGGCTATGCGCGAGGGTATGTTCGCCTTGATGAGGCCCGTAATAACATCGATGGAGGGCCTTTGCGTGGCGAGGATGAGGTGTATGCCCACGGCGCGGCTCATGGCGGCGAGGCGGGCCAGGGTGGATTCAAGCTCCTTGCCTGTTGTCGCCATGAGGTCGGCGAACTCGTCTATGATGATAACGAGGTAGGGCAGAGGGGTGGTGGCGATGTTTTTCGCCTTGATTTTGCGGTTGTAGGAGCGTATGTCGCGCACACCCAGGGAATCAAGGAGCGCGTAGCGGCGTTCCATTTCGTAGATTGCGTACTGCAGGGCCTGAAAAGCCTTTTTGGGTTCCGTGATAACGGGGGTGAGCAGGTGCGGAACATCGTTATAGAATTTCAGTTCTACGATTTTGGGGTCAATCAGGATGAGTTTTACTTCTTCGGGCGAGCGCCGGTAGAGAATCGAACAAATAATGGAGTTGACGCAGACGGATTTTCCCGAACCTGTGGCCCCTGCTATGAGGAGGTGGGGCGTTCCTACGAGGTCTATGATTTGGGCTTCACCTGTTATGTCTTTTCCCAGAGCAAGGGGGATTTCCATTTTTACTGCGGAGAATTTTTCCGCGCTGATGAGTTCGGCAAAGGAGACTATGGCCCTGTGTTTGTTGGGAATTTCTATGCCCACGGCGTGTTTGCCGGGTATGGGGGCCACGATGCGGACGCTGGAGGCCGCGAGCCTGAGGGCGATATTATCCGCGAGGTTGACAATTTTTGAGAGTTTAACGCCCGGCGCGGGAAGGATTTCAAACATGGTAATGACGGGGCCCTTGCGGATTCCAACGACATCGGCCTGTATTTTGAATTCTTCAAGCGTAGAGCGCAGGACATCGCCGGAAAGGCGGGTTTCATCGTCAACTTCCCAGTACCTGCCTCCTGAGTATTCGGTAAGCAGGCCCTCAACCGGGACATGGTAGGCTTTTTTTTTGAGGCTGCGGGGGCGGGGTTCGCTGCGCGGGGGAGAGGGGGCGGGCCTTCTCTCTTCGGGGCCGGCGCCGGCTTCGATGCCGGCGGCGCTGTTTTCGGCTTCGGCCTCGATTTCAGCGTCGATTTCGGCCTCGGTGTCGGCTTCGAGGCCGGCGGTGATTTCGGTTTCGGCGCAGGGGTCTTCTTCTTCGGGTGTATCTTCGGGGAGTTCTTCATCGACTATTTCTATGCCGACTATTTCTATGCCGTTTTCCTGGGGGGGGGCTTCTTCGGCGCGCGGGGGGGTAAAATTTCCATAGATGACGCAGGTTTCTCCTTTGCCTGAGTCTTCGTCGTACATGGCGGTAAACCGTCCTCCGTAGAGCATCTTGATGCCGCCCACAGAGAAAAAAGAGCCTTCTTCTTCGAGCCTCTGCGTAATCACTGAATCTTCCGGCGCAATACGCACAAATTCGTGGTTCCTGAGCCGGGCTTTCTCTTCCGCCGGCGCGTCCAAAAGAATGAGTTCTTTGGTTTCCTGTGGAGGAAAAAACGTATGCAGTTTGTCGCGCAGAAAAGTAGAAGCCACGGGCATGAGGCTGAGTTCCAGAAGAAAAAGCAGGGCCGTGAGTATGGCGCCTCCCAGGGCTGAAAAGGAGTTCACGAAAAACACGGTTACAGGCGATGCTTCAAGAGCGAAGCCCGCAAAAAGCCTGAGGCAGATGCTTAAAGTAAGAAAGGGCAGGATAAGGTAGTTCAAGACGAGGAGCCTTTCGGGGTAGAAGGGTTTTTGCAGGAGAAAAAAGGCGCAGGCGCAGAAGTACAGGGGGATAAAAAACGCGGCGTAGTGAAAGCTGCGAAAGAAAAACCTGCCTACGGCTGCTCCGGGGGTAAGCTGGCCGGGGGCTGCTGCCGTGCCTGTCATAAAGTAGACGGCAAGGCAGGCCATGCACCAAACCCCGGCAAGGGTAAGAATCGTGGAAAAAAACCAGGAAAGGCCGCGCAACTTCATGTCCAGATTATCGGCTGCTCTTTGGCCGGAAATGAGTACAGGAAATGCCGAAGCGCGGGGTTTTTTGAGATTTTTTTCCGGGGAGACCCGCTGCCGCGGGCCGTGGGCGCGCGCAAGGGGATGCGCCCAAATCTTTCTTCAAAAACAAAGCCTTAAACAAATTCTTCATATACTCTATACTGGGTTTTTCCTATGGGCGCGGAAACTGTTTTTGATAAACTCGCAACCGGAATTTCCCGTGAGGAGCGAAGGGCTTTACTCCAGCGACTTGGCGAGCGGGGGGAAGTCTCCGATGCTCCTTTGGCGGAGGGGGAGGCCGAGGAGGTTCCTCTCGATGCGGAGGCGGCTTTTGCGCGGCTGGGCCTTGTGGTCCGTTTTTTTCTTTTTTTGAAGATGCTTTTTACGCGGCGCTCCAAGTCTGAGGTTATCGAGGAGTACGCCCTTCTTGCCCTTGCCCGCGGGATTGAGCGGAAAAGTACGGGCCTGATTGATTGTTCGGAGGGGCTTCTCCTGCCGGCTTTCTGCGTTGAGGTAAAAAATCTGAAAGACGCTCTTCTTCCTTTTGCGGGCCCTGTGCGGGAAATTATGGGGCAGGAGAAGGCGGGGTTTATAGCTTTTCTTGCGGAACTGCACATGGAGGAGGCGTTGAGCTGTTTGGTCCGTGAAACAGACCCCGCGTTTTGCGCCATGAAGGCACGGGGGAAAGAGGCCCCGCCTGGGGACGGAGATGTGGGGGAAGCCGGGAATACGGGGGAGATTCCTCCTGCCGCGGAGCTTTCCAACGGGGAAATAAAAAGAATGATGGACGCTGCCAGGGAAAATTGTATGCGGAACCTTCCTCCTGAGGGCAAGGCTCTCATGTACAAGGACATGAAGGCGCTCGAGCAGCTTGCTCTAGCTGCGCAGTATCATTTCGACAGGCTCATTACGCTTTTTCCTGTGGGGCCGGACGGAACGCCGCTGCCCTGCTCTATCATAAAGGCGCGCGAGGCTGTTTTGAAGCTCGCGGAAAGCCTTTCGGGAATGAAGGACGCTCCTTCCGCCGTGCTTCTTCGGGCGGTATTCCTCTTTTATTCCGGCGAAAAGGCATCGGACCCCGGCGCGGAGGACAGGCTTGCGGGCGAAATCAAGAGCGCTTCGCGCGCTCTTGAGGATATCCGGGGAATCAACAGGCGGACTCCCTGGCTTGCCATTGCCCGCTACGTGGCATCAGATTCGCGCTACGACTTTTCCTCCTCCGGCGGCGCGGAAGACTGGTTCGCCCTTTTCAAGCTGTTTTGGAAGAGCCGCACGGACGAGGTATACAAGGACTTTTGCTCCTGCCGGCGGCAAAAGGAAATGGACACGGAAATCCGCTGGATTTTTGGCTCCACTCCGGTCGAGGCCGTGGAAAATTACGTCATCACTGTTGAGGGCCGCGAGGCCTCCGGCCCTTTCGTCATGAGCCTGGGCGTGGCAAAAACATTCCTTCAGGTTGTCCTCACCGGAGATGTGGGCCGTGTCATAGACACTATTCTCTCGGAGGGTATCTTTTACAAGGGAGAAAACCGCACAGAGCTTGCCGCGGCCCTCGAAACTTTGGGCAAGGCAGGCTCCATTCTGGAAAAATTCGAGGCATCCCTCGCGCCGGGAGGGAACCTCGCCGCCGCCCTGAACCGCGAACTTGCGGAAAAGGTTCCCCCTGCCGCAAAAAGGCTCTCGCTCGAAGCGGTGCTTGCCAGGACCAACATGGACGTGGAGTATTTCATAAAAACCCTGCGGGAGGGGCTCAAACTCCTCACCAATATTCTGGGCGGCATACTCACCGGAGACGTAGACGGGCATTACGATAGCCTCTCCAACCTCAACTCCCTCGGCGGCAAAGAAAACGAAACCGTGAGAAAAGACATAGGCGAGGCCCTCGTCAAATGCAAGCAGGTGGGCGAAGTCCTGGATAAACTCTTCGCTGAAGAAAAAGGTTTATAGTAAGGAAAAACATGAAAAACATCAAAAAAGAATTAAAAACACGCCTCCGTGAGGCGCTCCAGAACATGGCCGCTTCCCGCGGCGTTGAAGCTGAAGTCCCCGAAGACTCACTCGTACTGGAAAAACCGCCCCGGCTAGAGCTGGGCGACATAGCCGTCCCTCTTTTCCCCTTTGCGAAACTCTTCAAAAGCTCCCCGCCAAAAATCGCCGAAGAACTCGCGGGCCGCCTGGCAGAGGACGCCGGGCCAGGCCGCCTTAGCTGCGCAACAGCGGGGCCGTACCTCAACATACGCCTTGACCGCGAGGAAGTTACCCAAAAAACCTTAAGCCGCCTCCAGGAAGAAGGCGAAAGCTACGGCGCGTCAAAAATCCTCTCGGGCGAAAAAATTATGGTGGAATTCTCAAGCCCCAACACCAATAA
>JAITGB010000029.1 GCA_031280945.1 Spirochaetales bacterium | reverse complement strand
TATCAGGTAAACCTTGACCCCCATCTTATGCAGAGTTTTCGCGTCAACTTTAACGAAGTGTTCGGCGCTCTTGCGGCGAACAACGCCAACATAGGCGCGAAGGTCGTGGAGCAGAACGGGCAGGAATACATTGTCCGGGGTTTGGGGCTTATAAAATCCATTGAGGACATTAAAAACATAGTTGTTTCCCAAAACAACCATGCGCCTGTTTTTGTGAAAGACGTTGCCCGCGTTGAGGCAGGCCCGGATTTTCGTAGGGGTGTTTTAACAAAGAAAGGAAATGAGGCCGCGGGGGGCATAGTTATTCAGCGCATGGGCGTAAATACCCTGCGCGTCATAGACGCCGTGAAAGAAAAAATACGGGAAATAAGCCCGGGCCTGCCCGAAGACGTTTACATAGCGCCTTTTTACGACCAGACAGAGCTTGTTACGGCTGCGGTGAGTACCCTGACAGGCGACCTCCTCCTTGAATTTGTCCTTGTAACAATTATCCTTGTACTCTTTTTGGGACACTTCCGCTCAAGCCTCATTGTTACCCTCGTAATTCCCGTGGGAATTCTCCTCGCCTTTATCGCAATGAAGCAGATAGGGTTGTCCGCAAACCTCATGTCGCTGGGAGGAATCGCCATAGGCATAGGCGTTATGGTGGACGCGGGTATAGTCATGGTCGAAAACGTGTTCGGCCGTTTGGCGAAAAATACCCGACAGCGCGGCATTGTCGAAGTAACCCTCGAAGCGGCGAAGGAAGTGTCTTCTCCCATCTTTTTCTCCCTCGTTATTATTATTGTTACGTTTCTTCCCGTGTTTACGCTTACGGGCATTGAGGGGAAACTCTATACGCCCCTTGCGTGGACAAAATCCTTTGCAATGGCGGGCTCTCTCCTGGCGGCTTTTACCCTGGCGCCTGTTTTGTGCAGCTTCCTCCTCAAGGGAAAAATCAGGGAAAAAGATACCTGGCTCACAACCCGCCTTGTCCGCCTTTATAAACCCCTCCTCAGGTGGGGCCTTGAGCATTCGCGGCTTACTCTTGTTCTTGCTGCTATGGGAATGGCCGGAGGGTTCGCCCTCACGCCCTTTATCGGCACGGCTTTTATGCCGCCCTTAAACGAGGGAACATTTCTCGTTATGCCTACCATGCTGCCCAACGTATCACTCACTCAGGCCCTGGAAGCGGCAAAGAGCCTCGACAGTCTCGTTATGGAAATACCGGAGGCCGAACTTTCCGTGAGCAAAGCCGGGCGCGCCGAAACAGCCATGGACCCCGCTCCGGTGAGCATGATTGAAACCGTTGTAACCCTGAAACCCAAAAGCGCATGGAGAAGGGGCCTTACGCAGGAGGCACTAGAACACGAGATGATGCAAAAACTCTCCTATCTTCCGGGGCTCAACATGGCTTTTACCCAGCCCATAGCGGGCCGCCTCGCCATGCTGTCAACCGGAGTGCGCACAGACCTCGGCATAAAAATTTACGGCGATGATGTACGCGCATTGCAGGAGACCGCCTACGAAATCCAGGCCGTCTTAAGTGAAGTAAACGGGGTGAGCGACCTCCTCGCCGAGCGTGTACTGGGAGCGTCGTACCTGGAAATTGAAATCGACAGGGAAAAGGCCGCGCATTACGGCCTCGACATAGCTGATATTGAAAACGCCATAGAACTCGGTATAGGCGGCATGGTCTCGACAACCGTTATAGAAGGCCGCAAGCGTTTCGATGTTATGGTGCGCTACGCGCGGGAAAACAGGGAAACCCTCGATGCCATGAAGGACATCCTCATCCCCGTTCCCGGCGGCTCCGGGGAAGGCGGTTCACCATTGGGTTCTTCGCCGGGCGCGGTGATGGACGGTTCGGGAGGCGGCGGCATGGGAGGCATGGGTTCAATGGGAGCATCCGCCTCCTCCCGAACCGCGTCCGCTTCTCCTCCCTCAGGGGAAACGCTCGGCATCGCGGCCACAGCTCCGGCTCCGGCCTACGTACGGCTTGATGAGCTTGCCCTCTTCCGCATTACGGACGGCCCTTCCATGATAAGCAGCGAGGACGGAATCCCCCTCATCACCGTACAGATGAACAGCCGGGGCCGCGATATACTCGGCTTTGTCGAGGAGGCCGACAAACTCATCAAAGAAAAGGTAAACCTGCCCTCCGGTTACACCTACGCCTGGACAGGGCAGTACGAAAATCAGCAAAGGGCAAAAAACCGCCTTGCTCTGGTTATCCCCCTTGTGCTGGGCCTCATGTTTTTTCTCCTCTACATGGCCTTTAACTCTTTCAGCCACGCCCTTCTTATTCTCCTCAATATCCCCTTCTCTCTTGTGGGGGGCATCTTCGCCATGTTTGCAAGCGGAGCGTACTTTACCGTTGCCGCGGCTGTCGGCTATATCGCTCTGGGGGGAATCGCTCTTGAGAACGGCGTCATCATGGTAACGCACATCAAGGAATTACGAAAAACCCTTCCCCTAAAAGAGGCCGTCTTTGAAGGAGCGCTCTCGCGCCTCAGGCCCGTTATGATGACAGCCGGAACAACCCTCGCCGCAAGTTTAAGCCTGCTCTTTGCCACGGGCACGGGTTCGGAAATACAAAGGCCCATGGCCATTGTCGTTACAGGAGGGCTCGCCACAAGTACGCTCCTCACTCTGTTTCTCCTGCCGGGCATTTACCTCCTCGCGTTCAAAAAACGCGGGGCAAAAAGCGCATAACGCATTTCGTGCGTTCAAAAAACATAAGGAGATTTACAATGAAAAAAAGACACTTTACGCTCATCGCCCTGTTTGCCGCCCTTGTTTTTCCGGCGGCCCTCTTTGCACAGCACGACCAGGGCATGGCGAAAGAAGACCCCCTGCCATTTTTGGCAAGCATGGACAAGGCCGCAGAGGAAATCGTGCGCTATGTAAAAGAAGGCCGCGCCCTGGACGCGCAGGGGAGCCTCTCCCGCCTTCAAAGCGCCGCAGACAAAGTTCTCCCCCACGTAACAGACGCGGCCCTGAAAGAGAAACTGCGCAGCTCTTCCGCGCGCGTAAAAGCCATTGCATCTTCGGTGGGCCCTGACGTGTTCGAGCTTGAAGACACGGTAGAGACCTTACAAACAGCCGTACAGGCCGCCCGCGAAAAACTGCGCGGCATGGCGCACTAGATTTTTTTTAAGGTTATTCCGGCGGGGTTTTGGAATGGCGCTGTCCTTTTAAGTCATAGCGCGCCGGCCCTGCTATAAACATCTTGCCCAGAAATTTTTCCTGTGTAAAAATCGGAAAGACTATGCGTGTTCTGGTTGTAGAAGATGACGAAAAAATTGAAGGCTTCGTTGCCAAGGGGCTCAAAGAGGCCGGCTTTGCCGTTGACGCCGTGCGCACAGCGGAGGACGGACTTTCCTGTCTTGAAACAGGCTCTTTCGATGCGGCCATCGTTGATATTATGCTACCGGGCATGGACGGGCTTGCGATGATTTCGCGGCTCAGGGACACAGGAGATGCAACCCCTATCCTGATTTTAAGCGCAAAGAGGTCCGTGGACGACAGGGTGCTGGGATTTCAGAAAGGCGGAGACGACTACCTCACAAAACCCTTTTCTTTTGCGGAGCTTCTCGCGCGGCTCCAGGCGCTTATCCGGCGTTCCGCAGCCGCTTCTTCTCCGGGCGTACTGAAATTCGAAGACCTCAGCATGAACCCCCTAACGCGGGAGGTTTTCCGGGGCGAAGAAAGGCTTGACCTCCAGCCCAGGGAGTATTCTCTTTTGGAATACTTTCTGCGCAGACCCGGACAGGTTCTGTCCAAAACAATGATACTGGAAAACATTTGGGATTACGGCTTTGACCCGCAGACAAATGTCGTTGATGTTCTTGTTTTCCGGCTGCGGAACAAAATTGAAAAAAAAGGCAGCCCGCGGCTTCTTCATACGCTGCGGGGCATGGGCTATGTCCTCAGAAAAGAATAAAACCAGAACACCAGGGCGGCGGGGCTTGGGCGGAATCAATCTCCGCATTGCCGCGCTTTTTTCCGCCTTTCTCGGGTTTACCGCGCTTCTTCTTTTGGCAGGCGTTTATTCCACGTTAAAATCGTCCCTGGACCAGGAAGACCTTCAGTTTATCCAGCACAAGCTTGCGGGCTACTGGGCCCAGTCCCAGACCCGCAACATCGACAGTTTTATCGGCTCTCTGGGCGGAGGCTCGGTTGAACTTGAAGGAAAGCCGTACTTCCTCCGCGTGGCGGACGGCGAAAACCGCACGATTTTTTTTATGTTTCCGCAGGGCTGGAAGGATTTTTTTCCCGAAGACAGTTTCGAAGATGCCCTGAGGCCTTCGGGCGAGGTTATGCGGATTTCTTCCGCCCGTAGGCCCTACACCCTCCTTGCCGCGGGCATACGGCTTGAGGGCGACTATATTCTGCAAATAGGCATTTCCACCGAGGACACGGACAAGCTCACCGCGTACATTGTACGCACTTTCGCGGCCCTGCTTCTTCCGCTTCTTCTTGTATCCCTTGTGGGAGGTTCTTTTCTTACAGCTAAAATGCTCGCCCCCATTGCGAAACTCGCCGGAACCGTTACCAGCATAGTCAATACAGGAAGCCTCACCGCGCGCATTCAGGAGAGCCGCGGGCAGGGCGAACTCGCAGACCTTGTATCGCTTTTCAACAGAATGCTGGAGCATATAGAAACTCTCGTTAAAGGAATGAAAGGCGCCCTCGACGCCGTGGCCCACGATTTACGCACCCCCCTTACCCGCTTCCGGGGCATGGCCGAACTTGCCCTCGCAGGGCAGGAAGACCCAGAGCGGCTCCGCGAAGCTCTTGAAGACGGGCTTGAAGAAGCCGACAGAATCATAACGCAGCTAAACGCCATTATGGACCTCTCGGAGGCCGAAACAGGAACCCTCAGCCTCAAAGCCGAAGAAACGGACGCCGCGCATCTTGTTACGCAGCTTATAGAAATGTACTCCTACATTGCCGAAGAGAAGAATGTCCGCATTCGCTTTGAAGGGCCGCAGAACCTCCCCGCTGTTCTGGACACAGCGAGGTGGCGGCGGGTTGTAGGAAATCTTCTTGACAACGCAGTCAAGTATTCGCCTGAAGGAAAAACCGTCTTCGTGCAGCTTTCCGAAAAAACGCCAGGGTTTTCCCTCACCATCCGCGATGAAGGGCCCGGCATTCCCCAGGAAGAGCTTCCGCGTATATGGGAGCGCCTCTACAGAGGAGAAACGGCGCGGGAAAAGCCAGGGCTGGGCATAGGGCTTGCCATAGCAAAAGCTATAACCGAAGCTCAAGGAGGGAGCATTGGAGCGGAAAACTTTCCGGCAGGCGGAACTGTTTTTCGCGTCAATTTTCCCGCGTAAAGTTTTTTTTTGAGAAAGCGCCGGGAACACTCCCGACAATTTAAGAATTTGGGGGTTCAGCGGACTCAAAGGCAGTTCTGTAGGCCGTAACAACAAGGCCGGATATGATTCCTGCAAGAGCGCTCATCAGGTACGGTTTCCCGAACCAGGAGGATGCCTCCTCTGTTTCCTGGGGCCGGCGCAATTTTAGACCTGGGAAAAATTCGCTATTTTGACAGTGCCGTCGGGAAAGTGCGCGAGAATTTCCAGACTTCCACCCATGGCCTCGATGTGGCTCCTGAGGGTGGAGATGTACATATCCGCCCGCCTTTCCAGTTTGGCTATGGCGGGCTGCTGTACGTGCAGGGCTTCGGCAAGCATTTTTTGGGAGAGGCCGCGGGCGCTGCGCAGTTCGTTGAGAGGCATTTCGGAGAGGGCTTTTTTGACTTCGGCATCTATCCTTGCCCTCCGTTCAGGGTTCATTTTTGCCCTCAGTTCTGCAAATTTACGGATTTTCATCTTTTTCCTCCTTGAGCTCTTTCAGGTAGTCATCGTAAATTTTATCCGCTTTTGGAATCATAACATCATAGAACCTGTCATTGCCGGTTTTATCCCCGCCTACAAGCAAAATTGCTGTACGGGAGGGGTCAAAAATATAAAAAGTGCGTACCGGTTTTCCTCCGCTTTGGCTTCGCAGTTCTCTCATTTTTTTATGCCGGGACTGCCCTACCGAGCTTGAGTGTGGATATCCCAAAGAAGGGCCTCTGTCTCCCAGCAGGCCAACGGAGAAAGCCACGGCATCCTGCTCCGCTTCGCTCAAGCCGTTCCACCAGTTTTCAAATTCTTCGGTATATTCAATTTCCCACACAAGAACAGTATATTCCATCTATGGAATATCGTCAAGTTTTTTTGCGAAAAAATTGTTTCATTTTGGCGTATCCAAAAGGAATACGGTTACTTGCCGGCGGTTAGGATTTTACGCCCCCTCCCGCGAAGATTCATCTTTGAGCCGCACAAGATTCGAACTTGTGACCCACGCCTTAAAAGGGCGTTGCTCTACCTGCTGAGCTAGCGGCCCGAACTATGTATGTAACGCCTGCCGGCGTACCAAAAACCATTCAAAAAGTTTACAGGGTTTGTGTACCAGGCATCGCCGCATTGTTACAGGCCATACTTAACATACCCCAGGCGGGAAAGTCAAGCCCCCTGTCCAACACCACACCCCAAACCTCACACAACCCCGCCCCACAGAAAATCCCGCTCCGCCTTCTCAATGCGCACCCTGAGCCTCCGGCCCGGCAGGGCCGGAGGCGGCCCCTCCCCGCCCCTCACGGTCATATAGTTGGC
>JAITGB010000003.1 GCA_031280945.1 Spirochaetales bacterium | reverse complement strand
GTGGCGACAAAGGATTTTTTCGATAACGATGAGGCTGAGCTGAAATGGAACGAGGATTTCCACAAGGGGCGGGAGGCCGTGTACGATTATGGTATGCCCAATATCAAGCCGAACATGGGTATCAATATCATTGCCTCGGCTTTTGGCTGTGAGTATACGGTAAACGATGAGGCTGACCCCTGGGTAAAGCCTTTAATCCGCGAGGAGAACGCGGGGGATGTGCATAAGCTGGAGATTCCTGACCCTCAGGCGAATCCGGTTTTTCAGAGGGCCTGGAAGAGGGTTGAGTATTTGGAGAGTCATTCTTCGCTTCCTTTGCGGCTTGTGAATGTGCCGTCTCCCCTTGTTACTGCGTCCCTTATTTGGGAGTATACCTCTTTTATTGAGGCCACGCTGCTTTTTCCCCGTGAGGTTCATGTTCTTATGGAGAAGGTAACGGAGGCTACCATTCTCTACGTGAAAGAACAGCTTAAACGCATCAAAAATCTGCATACAATGGGGCACGAGTTGTGGTATATTCCGCGCGATGTGGGAGTTCGTGTAAGCGATGATACGGCGGCCCTTATGTCGCCCAATTTGTACAGGGAATTCGGGGTAAAATACAATGGCATGATTTCCAAAGCCTTTGGGGGCATTGTTGTTCATTCCTGCGGGGATGTGCAGAATGTTGTGGCTCCGATGATGGAAATTCCGGGCCTAAGGGGGCTTGATTTTACGATTCCGCAGACTTCCAACTGGGAGGCTATTCGGGACGCTGCTGCGGGGAAGACGGCTTTGTGCCTGCGGCATTATTACTGGGACCACGGCGAGAACTCCGGAGTTGATTTGGCGGACTATACAAAGAAGATTCTGGACTTTTTCGGGCGTAGGGGGTTGTTTATACAGACTTCGACTGAGACGGCGGCGGAGGCTGTTCTTCTTGGGGAGAAGCTCCACAGGCTGCTGTCGAGGTAGGGTGCGCTTTATTCGGCGGGGGCGTCATAGAGGGGGTGAGTACGGACACAAGACTTGACCAATCCCAAAATAGCATAGTAGAGTGCCCTGCATGAACAGTATAAAAAAACTCATCGCAATTCCGCTTTTCACGGCAATGACAGTTGTCGGCGGCTACATAGCCATTCCCCTACCCGGAACTCCTATTCCGCTTATACTGCAAAACTTTTTCGTTTTCCTTACGGGCCTTGTTCTGGGAGCCCGCGGCGGAGCAGCAGCCATAGGACTTTTTCTCCTCATGGGAGCCCTGGGCTTTCCCGTGTTTTCCGGCGGAACAGGCGGCGCCGCGCGTTTTCTGGGCCCTAGCGGAGGCTACCTCTTTTCTTATATAGCCGCTGCCTGGACAGCAGGTTTTCTCAGCGGCGGACGCGGGAGAAGAACACGAGGACGCACGGAGGAAGCCGCTGGTGAAGCCTCATCTTCGCAAACTCTCAGGCGTACAAGTTCCTTGAGGTTTTTTGTTTCGCGGGATTTCTTCGCTGTCATAAGCGCGCTTCTTGTTGTGTACGCCATGGGCGTCCCCTGGCTTAAAACAGTCATGGGCTGGGACTGGCCCGCCGCCCTCGCGGGAGGCCTCCTCCCCTATATCCCCGGCGACATTATAAAAGCTCTGGGGGCCGCGGCCATTGCTCCTGTTTTCCGCAGACTTCTTGAAGCCGAAGGCATTGGCGAGAGGGCCTACAAAGGGCCTTGGTTTACGTTCATGAGCTTTCAGGACAGCTCTCCCCTGCTTGCCGCGGAAAAAGTTTCCTACCGTTTTCCCGGCTGTAAAACAAATACCCTTGAAAACATTTCTCTTGAGTTTCGGACAAACGAGTTTGTGATTCTCGCGGGGAGAAACGGGTCGGGAAAAACCCTCCTCACGCGGCTTCTTGCGGGCCTTGTACACCCCTCATCAGGCCGTATTCTCTTTGAGGGGAGAGACATTTCCGGGGACAGGGCCCTCCTGCGCCTTCTGCGGCAAAATGCCGGACTTGTTTTTCAGGACGCGGACAGCCACATAGTGGGGCAGAGCGTGGAGGACGAGCTTCGCTTCGGGCCGGAGAATCTGCGGCTGCCGGAAGATGAAATCCGGCAAAGAACATCGGCCATAGCTTCGCTTTTGGGTTTAGAGGCCCTTCTGGGGGTTCCCCCCGCCTCTTTATCCGGCGGGGAAAAACGCCGCCTTGCCATTGGAGGCGTTCTTGCCATGAGGCCCCGGCTTCTTGTTCTGGACGAACCCTTCGCAAACCTGGATTATCCGGGGGTTGTGGAAGTTTTGCGGCTTGTGCGGGAGGCCCGCTCTGGGGGCTGCGGTGTACTTCTTATTACCCACGAACTGGAAAAAGCCCTTGCCCACGCGGACAGGCTCATCATTATGGACGGGGGCAGGGTTGCGGAGGACGGCCCCGCGCGAGAGAAGGCCCTTCTCGCGGGAAAGTACGGGCTTCATCCCCTTGATTTTGCTGAACGTTCTTTTGCGGAGTATACGTGGCTTCCCTCCTGATTTTCCACCACAGTCCCAAAATGACTCTTCTGCACAGGCTTGACCCCCGCTTCAAGATTCTCGTTCCGGCCCTGTCCTCGCCCTGTATTTTTGCAGCCCAGGGACCTGCTCTGGGTATTTTGGCCGCAGGGGTTTTCGGCGCTCTTTTTGCGGGAAGGGTTCCTCTTGTGTCTGTTCTGAAAGGCGCCCTTCCCTTTTGGATTGTCCTTACGCTTCTCTTTGTGTCCCGCGCTTTGGGTACGCCGGGCCAGAGGCTCGCGGGGGAAGGCTTTCTTGCGCTTCTTCCTGTAACGTATGAGGGGCTTTTTGCGGGCGCGCGGGAGGCGGGGCGGCTGGGGCTGTGCATTCTTTTGGGGCATCTGCTTGTGTCCGTAACGTCCACGGCTGACCTGGAGCGGGCCGCGGCCTGGTTTTTCGGGGCGAATTTTGGTCTTCTTGCACGGCTCTCTTTTGGAATGATTCCCGCCCTCCTCGATGAGGCAGAGGAGATTCTCGCCGCGCTTTCCTGCAGGGGTTTTTCCTTTTTTAAGGCTCCTCTAAAGGGCATAGTGCTTTTTGCAAACGCCTTTGCCCGTAAAGCGGCGGGGAGAGCTTCCCGCACTGCCGAGGCCCTTGAAATCCGGGGCTGGGAGCCAGAGCGGAGACGGAAGCCTTTTTGCCCGGGTTTTCGGGACGCGGCGGCTATTTTTGTGTGGCTTACGGTTCTTGGCGGAGCTGTGGCCGCGGGGTTTTGGCTGTAGACAGGGAGAATGAGATTTCAGCCGCAGAGTTGGGCCCTGGGCGCGTAAAGGACTGGCAGCAATCCCTGCGGGATTGCTGCCAGTCCGCGCAAGGGATTGAAGCGGAAATCCCGCAGAAGCCGCGAAGCGGCTTTGAGGAATTGGAGCGAAAAGCCCCCCTCAAAAACGCGATTAGGGCCACAGCCACGCATTGCTGGTATGACGCACTTAGCATGATTTTGCGTATAGCTGAAAGCCGCGTTTTATCGGGCTGAGGGTTTTTTGCGGCAAGGCCGCAAAAAATGCGCCCGAATTCTGAAATTACTCATACAGAACAGCTTCTTGACTTGTAACACTCAATATGCTACAGTGAAATCGCTTGTTCTGGCCTTGAGGAGGTTTGGTATGAAAGAAAAGCTGTCGGTTGTCATTCTTTTGACAGCGTACGCTTTAACGCTGTGTTTGATAGCGGCGTGTCCCGAAGTTCCTACCGAAGCCTTTGAACTTCCCAAGTCCATCGAAAATGTCGAGAACCTTCCGTCCGTAGTCCAGCCGGGGCACAGTCTTATCCTGGGGTTTACCGAGCCTCTCCAGGCTTCGCGCGCGGGAGGCCAGTACGCGGCAGACGTGACGGACTACCGGAAGATTCTCATTGACCCATTAAACGCCACGGTTTTGAAAGACCTCCGCAATCTTGATATTGAATGGGGTTTTTGCAGCGCGCTGGACGAAGTCCTGGGGCCTATTCCCGGCAGCGAAGAATACATAGAGGACGAGCCTAGTATACGGTCCGTCGAAGAGCCCGCAACAGGCCATTTCTGGAGAATGGAACTCCAGCCAGACCCTCTGTCCGGAAAATCCGGCAAGAGGCGGGCCATTCACCTTATTCCGCCCCCGCCTCCCTATGTTCCCGAAGAGGGAAGCGAATACGTCTACCTGGTAATAAAAATCAGGGACGGCGTGTACTTTCGCGGAGGGGATATTATCAGCGACTATATTCAGACATTTAAGGTGAGCGTAGACTACACTCCGCTTCCCGCCTATATTCCCGTTATCGCTGTAACCAATCTTCCTGCCCGCCTGGGTTTTGGAACCGGAAGGGACTGGCTCCTGTACGGCAAGGACAAATCAAAACCGGACGCTGTTGCTATGGGCGCGAGCGCGCAGTCCGTTCCTAATTATGGCCCGATTACAATCATGCCTCCCGAAGCCACTGTTTTGCAAAGCGGCGAGCTTGAGGTTGATTGGGGTTTTCTCACCGGCGGTATGCCCGTCTATATTTCAAGCACCACCGGCGGTATGTATCCTGAAATTGTCTCCGACAAGCCGGCCAATCCAATAAACGGAAGCGCCGCCTCTTCATGGTGGAGGATGGGGCTTGTCCCGGGCGGCACATCAAACCGCGTCGTCCAGGTGTGGCCAACGCGGGAAAACGTGTCTAACCTGCACGATACAAACGGCAGCAGGTTTGTTGACGCCTTTGTCAGAATAAAAAACGGCATCGCGCCTGGCCGGGATTATGTACAGCCTTTTAGAATAACGCGCTTCGAGTACGGCTCCCCGCCCGCTCCCCAGCCGCAAATCGCGGGCCTCGATATATGGCAGTGCCTGGCCTATCACTTTATCACCCTGCCCACGGGCGCGAAGAACGCAGCCTCCTACACCATACGGCAGGGCGAAACTTTCCACTGGACAGGAGTCTACACGTACGGCTCGGACTGGACCGCGGCCACAGCCCAGGACGCCCTGGGCGCGAGAAAACTCGAAATTATCCCGGGCACCACAACGGCGAGATTCGTAAAAACCTTTCAGGAAACGACCACCTATCCCAGCCCCTACGCGCCGGGAAATAACCATGACCCCGTATCAATCAAACCCTCAGGCACGGGAAATTTCCGTTTCAGGGTCTCGATTCCCCCTGCGGCCAATAGCGGCGCAGCCATAGTCTGGGAAACGACAATAAACGTTACAAATTAAATGACAGCGGGCCCTCCGGGGCCCATATTTTTTTATCACTATGGGCGCACCCCTTTTTAAGTTTTTTTGCCTGCGGCAAAAAAACTTAAAAAGGGGCCGGGCTTTGCGGGGCTCCGCTGCCGCTCCGGTCCGTTGGACTAAACCCCTCCAATCCCTTGCGCGCCCAGGGCCCGGCCCGCCCGCGGCGGGCCGTAAACTTTTTCCTCATCAGGGTTTACTTTAGTCTCCGCGAAAAAGCGCCGCCGGAAAAAGACATTTCAGGGCGCCGAAGATTGTTTCGGCAAACATAAATTCCGTTGACGAGAGAACCTCTTTGGGAATCTCCTCAAGAGAGTCCTCGTTTTCTTTGGGAAGAAGAACACGGCCTATACCGCTTCTGTGAGCCGCAAGAACCTTTTCCTTTACCCCGCCCACGGGCAGAACGCGGCCCGAAAGAGTAATCTCCCCTGTCATGGCAAAACCCCTATGCAGGGTAACGCCCGAAAGAGCCGAAAGCATGGCCGCCGTCATGGTAATGCCCGCCGAAGGGCCGTCTTTGGGTATAGCGCCTTCGGCCACATGTATATGAATATCCTTGCCCTGGTAAAAATCCGGCGGCAGCTTGAATCTGTCCGCGTTTGATTTGAGGTACGAAAAAGCCGCGAGGGCGCTCTCCTTCATAACATCTCCCAGGCTCCCCGTAAGAATGAGGCCCGAAGTTCCCTCAAAAACAGCCGCCTCTACAGGGAGGAGCATCCCGCCCATTTCCGTCCATGCAAGACCATAGGCAAGCCCCGTCCATGTTTCGCTATAAAGCCTGTTTTTTTTGAAGCGCGGCTTTCCCAAATAGCGGGCAATGCCTCGCGCCGTAACTGTTACCGAAAAATCCTGAAGAACGTTTTCCTCCCGCATGGGGCCTTCACCCCGCAGGGAAGCTCCCGCGTCCAGAGCGTTTTCCTCCGGGAGAGCATCTTCCCGACAGAGCCCGCCGCCCTCCCCGTCCGCGCTGTACTCACCGGAGAGCGGGGCCTCCTCATTTTCAGCGAGAGCTTCGGCTGTCCCCCGGTTTTCAGAATCAGCCTCACCCAGGGGAATGTTCGCCCTCAGGGGGGAAAACCTCTCCCCCAAAGCTGTCGCGGGCAGGGCTTCGCCGGCCTCACCCGATGCCGCGGGTAAAGCCGAAGAGGATGTGGGCCCCCCGCCTCGGCGCACAGCCTCCCGCGCTATTTTGCGGCTCACCTGGGCAATCTCCCGCTCAAGGCCGCGTACGCCCGACTCCAGAGTGTACCTGTGGATAATTTCCCGAAGAGCGTCTTTTCTGAAATTGATTTTCGCCCAGGTGAGCCCGTTCTCCGCGATTTGCTTGGGCAGGAGAAAACCCTCCGCGATTTTCAGTTTCTCGTATTCCGTATACCCCGGAATCTCAATAACTTCCATTCTGTCCCTGAGAGGGTAGGGGATATTATGCAAAGAGTTGGCCGTTGTAATAAACATAACAGCCGAAAGGTCATAGGGAATCTCAAGATAGTGGTCCATAAACGCGGAGTTTTGTTCAGGGTCAAGAACTTCCAAAAGAGCGGAAGCAGGGTCTCCCCGCGAATCGGAAGCCATTTTGTCGATTTCGTCCAAGAGAAACACAGGGTTTTGTGTTCCCGCCTTCCGCAGGGACTGGAGGATTTTTCCCGGCAGGGCTCCAACGTACGTCTTGCGGTGCCCCCGTATTTCCGCTTCATCGCGTACGCCTCCCAGAGAAATTCGCACAAACTTCCGGCCAAGACAGCGCGCCACAGAGCGGCCCAATGAAGTTTTGCCCGTCCCCGGAGGCCCCACAAGGCAGAGGATAGGCCCCTTGAGGCTGCCTGCAAGCTGGCGCACCGCAATAAAATCAAGAATCCTGTCCTTGGGCTTGCGCAGGCCGTAGTGGTCCTCGTCCATGATGGCCGCAGCCTTCTCTATGTCGCGCACATCTATCGTGCGCTCCGTCCAGGGAAGGTCGGCGAGCCATTCAATATAGGCGCGCAGAATACCCGCCTCAGGAGAAAAACTCTGCAGTTTCTCAAGGCGAGACATTTCCCTGTTTGCCTTGGCTAAAGCCTCCTCCGGCAAAGCCCTCGCCGCAAGTTTCTCCTTGAGCTCGGCAAGACCCGAAGCATCTTCGGGCTCCCCCTTGCCAAGCTCGCGGTTAATCTCCTTGAGCTGCTCGTTGAGAAAATAATTTTTCTGGGTCTTCTCCATGCGTTTTTTTACCTTGAGGGAAATCTTCTGCTGGAGTTCCAGAACCTCAATTTCCGCAAAAAGGCTCTCCGCAAGGAGATTAAGGCGGCCCACCGTATCCTCAAGGGCAAGAAGCTCAAGTTTTTTCTCAAATTTAAAAGGAACGTGCCCGCAGATAAGGTCAATGAGCCTGTTCGGATTTTCCGCGGTTCTCTCTACGCTGAGGAGAACCTCCTGCGGAATCTTCCGGTTAAGGCCCGCGTACGTCTTGAAAGCGTTCTCCACCGTACGCATAAGGGACAGGGTAAAAGGCGAAAGCTCATCGTCCACACGAAGGGTTTTTACCCCCGCGTACAGAAAAGGCTCTCTCTGGTCAAAGGACGCGATACAGGCCCGCTCTCTGCCCTCAATAAGAATACGCACATTTTGGTCGGGAAGCCTCATCATTTGCAGAATCTGGGCCGTGCAGCCCACAGTGAAAAGCTCCTCCCCGGAAGGTTCCTCCGAAAGGGTTTTCTGGCTCGCAAGAAAAACCATCTTGTCTATGGCCATAGCCGACTGTGCGGCATCCAGAATTTGCCGCCGCGAAGCGAAAACAGGAACAACCATGCCGGGAAACACAACAACGTCCCGCAGGGGAATAACCGGCAGAACAGAAAGAGAAGTTTTTCCTAGAGTCCTATCAAAAAGTTTCATGCCGACTTCTTGATTAACTGTATCTCCGGACGCTCAATTTTTGCAACAACATCTTTTGTAATAACAACGCGCTTTTTTCCGTCAATC
>JAITGB010000269.1 GCA_031280945.1 Spirochaetales bacterium | reverse complement strand
GAGTTAAACCGCATCAGGGGAAAAGAGATTTCCCTGATTTTTCAGGAGCCTTCCGCTTCGTTTAATCCTCTTTTTACCGTGGGGAGCCAGATTGCCGAGGTCCTGCGCGTTCACGAGGGGCTTTCCCGCCGCGAAGCGGCGGGAAGGGCCGTTGAAATTTTGCGCGAAGTGCATATTCAAAACGCGGACAAGAGGGCGGAGGATTTTCCTTTTCAGCTTTCCGGGGGTATGCTCCAGAGGGCCATGATTGCCCTTGCCGTTGCCTGCGGGCCAAAGGTTCTTTTGGCCGATGAACCCACAACAGCCCTTGACCCCACAACGCAAATCAAAATCCTCGATTTACTCAAAGAGAAGTCCGCGCTTTCGGGTATGTCCATGATTTTCGTTACCCACGACCTTGAGCTTCTTTCGGGTTTTGCCGACCGCATTATGGTCATGTACGCGGGCAGGGTTTTTGAGAGCGCTTCGGCCAAGAGCCTCCTTGAAAAGCCCCTCCACCCCTATACGGCCGACCTTTTGGCGGCTGTTCCCCGGCCCGGAATTTTCAAGGACACGGACAGGCTGTATTCCATTCAGGGGCGGGTTCCCGAAGCAGGCAGCCGTCCTTCGGGCTGCGCCTATCACCCAAGATGCCGGCTCGCGGAGGAACGCTGCTCCGCCTGTGAGCCGCCCCTTGTCCAGAAAGAGGGTTCGTATGTGAGGTGCCGCCTGTATGCATGAGCTGTGCGCGGGCCGCGAAAACGGGGGGAAACCTTTTATCGACGTAAAGGGCCTTGTAAAGCACTATCCCCTTAAAGCAGGGCTTTTTTCTACAAAGGCGGAGAAGGTTCACGCTGTGAACGGGGTTTCCCTGTCCATAGAGAGGGGAAAGACCCACGGCCTTGTGGGTGAGTCGGGGAGCGGAAAAACAACAACAGCCCGCCTTCTTTTGCGGGTTATGGAGCCGGACGCGGGGGAGTTCAGCTTTGGCGATACCCAGAACGTTTTTACGCTGGAGCCCGGGGAGCTGAAAAAAATCCGCCGGCGTATGCAGTACATCTTTCAGGACCCCTACGCTTCCCTCAACCCCAAAATGCAGGTGCGCGATATTGTTACCGAGCCCCTGCGCTATAGAGAGGCTTTTCCCCGAGGCAGGGGCGCGGGAGAGGAGGTTTCACTCATCGCGGGGAGGCTCCTTGAACGGGTGGGGCTTTCCGCGCGGGACGTGCGCAAGTACCCCCACGAGTTTTCAGGAGGCCAGAGGCAGAGGCTCTGCATTGCCCGCGCTCTTGCGGGGAAGCCGGAATTTATCGTCTGCGATGAGCCTGTTTCGTCCCTCGATGTTTCGATTCAGTCGCAGATTTTGAACCTTCTTTTGGATATACAAAAGGAGGAAGAAATTTCCTGCCTGTTTATAGCCCATAACCTCGCGGTTGTTTTTTACTTAAGCGATTACGTTTCCGTGATGTACGCGGGCCGCATCGTGGAGGCTTCCCCCTCGCGGGTTCTTGCTGCCCATGCCCGGCACCCCTACACGCGGCTTCTTCTTGAGGCCATGCCCGGCGGGGCAAAAAAAGAAGGCTCCCGCGCTTCGGATTCAGGTGAAACGCCGAGCCTTATTCATCTTCCTCGTGGCTGCGCTTTCTCCTCGCGCTGCCCCCTAAAAAAGCCTGCCTGCGCGGAAACTTCCCCGCCCCTTGTTGAAAAAGAGCCGGGCCGCTTCCTCGCGTGTTTTGAAGCATAGAGGCGCGGGGGATTTTCCACCCGCGCCTTAAGCGTTACCTCCTGCCGCTTCTTGTCTCGCCCTGGAGGGACGGTATCGTAAGAATCTGGCCCGGTACGATGAGGTCGGGGTCCTCAGGATTGACGAACTTGCTCTTGTTCGCCTCATAGAGAGACCTCCATTTTTTTGGGTCTCCGTATACGAAGTCGAATCCGGCGATTCTCCAGAGGCAGTCCCTGTGCTTGAGGCTGAGTTTTACTTCGTATTCCGCCGCGAGGGGGCCTTGCGCGCCTATGCCCAGAAGTTCTTCAAGGTTTTCCAGCATTGCCAGAACAGCGCGGGAATCTTCCATGCTGGCCTCGTAGTTCTTTGCGTCAAATTTTGAGCTTGCCTGTTTGTACAGGGCTGTGGCCGAATTGTAGAGTTCCCTGTTGCGCGTTCTGATGTTCTGGCGCTCGGCTTGATTGATGCGGGCCCGCGCGGCGTTGAGGGACGAGCGCGCCCTGTAGGCGAGAAGCATGGCCTCTATGTACTGCTTCGACAGAGCCGCGTTTTCCTGGGCCTTGATTGCGTAGTCCCGTGCCGCGTCATAATCCCCGTCCGAGAGGGCCTTCTCCGAGAGCCGCGTAAATTCCATGGACTTTTTGTAGTATTCATTGTCCTGCAGGGATTGGGCAAAAGAGCCGGCGGCGCACAGGATGGCCAGAAGAAAAACAAGGATGAGTTTTTTCATTGTGAGCCTCCCCCGGCCTTCTGTTCCTTTTTCAGAAGCTCGGCGGCGTCCTCAACTTCTTTTATATCGCTCTTTGCTTTGCTTAACTGCTTCTGGGCTTCTTCGCGTTTTGCGTTTGCGGCGTCCGCCGAAGCGAGAAAGAGTTTTTCCGCTTCAAGGTATTTCGCTATGGCGCCGTCCGGGTTTGAGGCGGCAAGGGGCTGGGCCTCCGCGTAGGCGGCGGCAGCTTGCGCGAAATCCTCTTTGACGGCGATGTTGGCTTTGGCGGCCTTTGCTTTTTCCTGGGCCGCGTCGGCTCTCCCGCGCGCTGTGCCCAAATCTACAACGGCTCCTGTCTGCGGGGGGGCTCCTGAGTCCGCGGGCGGCGGGGTAGAGCCGCATGAAAAGAATAGGATGCCTGCCGCAAACATTATAAAGAAAATTTTTTGCATAAAATTCCTCCAAAAAAGTTATTTAAATATTACTACATAAAGCCTGATAAGAAAAGAGGAGGAGATTTTGCCTGGTAAGGGGAGAGTCAGGGAATTGGTTTTTTCTTTTTTCGTGCGTTTTCTGGCCGCGCCGCGAAGCGGCGCGGGGGGTAATGCGCCCCACAGCGCAAGGGGCTGGTCGCAAGTCCTTCGGACTTGCTGCTCGCCCATGCAGCCTGGATAGAAGCGGAAAGCCCGCAGGAATCGCATCGGCGATTCCGAGGACTTGGAGCGGATAGCCTCCCTCAAAAACGCGATTAGGGTCACAGTCACGTAGTGCTGGTATAACGCACTTAGCCTGATTTTGCGTATTGCTAAAATCCGCGTTTTATCGGGCTGAGGGTTTTTTGCGGCAGAGCCGCAAAAAGTGCGCTATGAATCTTCAAAAAAAATACATGAGGGAGTTCCGCGGCGCTGTTTTTTATGAGAGTTTTTCTTTTATGAGGCCCGCGGCCTGGGCAATCAGCGAGGCGACGGTTTTGGGTTCGTAGCCGACAATCGTGAAGTGCTGCTGGACGAGGGGAATCAGGAACTTTTCGGCGGGGCTTGAGAAAACCGCCTGGGCCATACCTGCTGTGATTTCGCCCATCATGGAATCGGGAATGACTATGCCTATGGGCCCGACTATAATTCCGGCTGTCTGCGAGGATACTCGGATTGCGTTTTCTCCTGAGGCGCCTTTGCTGGCGCCTGCGCGGAGCATTCTGTCCGTGGCCGAGGCGTTTGTTCCCAGGGCGATGATTTCGGCTGTGTCCTGGATTTCGTTCCTGAGCTGGGCGACAATCTGGGCTCCTATGCCGCCTCCCATTCCGTCTATAACGGCGATTCTCATGCTGTAATTTTCCTCCTTAAAAGAGAGACTGAAAAATTAGGGTTTTTTCCCCCAGAGTCCGAGGCCTTTTTCGCGGGCTTCGCGCTGGAGTTCCTTAAACTCGTCCATAAACTGAAACGGAAAGCGCAGGTACGCATGAGCGTAGCCCTGCCGGATAATTTCGGCGTTAAAGCATTCGCCTGGGCCTGTGTAGATGTATACGAGAAGCCTTCCGTAGCGGTCGCGGAGTTCTCTGTCAAAGGCTATGTATACGTTTTTGCCCAGGAGGCGGGTTTTTGTAAAGTCGCTTGCTTCTTTTCCGAAAAACTCGACGGGTTTTTTGGGGTGGACTGTCTCGGGCGTGTCTACTCCCAAAAGCCTGACGGTTTCACGGGTGGTGATGGCCGGCGGCGGATTGTCAAAGAGGAGGCGTACTGTGTCTCCGTCTATGTGTTCCGCGACTTTGGCTGTGAGCATACGGCTGGTTTCCGCTTCCCGTGAGTTTTGCAGGCCCGCGGCGCTGAGTTTGTAGATGTTTCCTTCGGCTTTTCCCTGCGCTCGGGCGGCTGTCCGGTTTGGGTCAGGGCGGGCTGTGGGCGGTTTACACTGGCTGCAGGGTTCGTGGGTGAGGGCTGCCTTGTTTAAGGGTATTTCTATTTTGGAGCGTTTGAGTCTGGGGCAGTCTTCTGTATGGTACTTTGCGCCGGAGCGTGTAATGTAGACGGCGGGGTTTTCCGCTGCGGCGGGGGGGCTGGCGAAAATGGGCGCGGCGGTGAGGCATACGATGAACACCCAAAAGACTGTGCGTTTCATGGCTGGATAGTACACAAAAATGCGGAGTTTTGACAGCGGGGGGCAGGGCCAGCGCATATAAACTTTTAGGGCGCATTTTTTGCCGCTGTGCGGCAAAAAACCGGGCTATCCGCTCCAATTCCTCAAAAATCAACAACCGCGGGGTCTAAAACCCTCGCCACGAATAAACCCCTGCGAAGCGCCGCGGCGGAACAAACCCCGCAAGTGAAGCCAGCGGAACTCATTCTCCCCCGCTGTCAAAACTCCGCATTTTTGTGTACT
>JAITGB010000187.1 GCA_031280945.1 Spirochaetales bacterium | reverse complement strand
GCCTTTTCACAGGTTGATGAAGTCCTTCATATAGACGCCCAGGCGCGCAAGAGCGCAGAGAGGTTACTTAACGCATGATACTAAAAATTATACTTGGACTTGGCGGCCTCGGCGTCATGGTTTTTTTTCACGAACTCGGTCATTTTATCGCCGCGAAACTTTCGGGAATCGTGGTTGAGGCTTTTACCCTGGGCTGGGGAAAAAAGCTCGTGTCCTGCCGTTTTCGGGGAACGGAATACTGTATCGCCATGCTGCCCCTGGGCGGTTCCTGCAAAATGAAGGGCGAAGAAGCCATGCGGGACGCTCTTGAAGCCGGAGAAGGCCGCCCCCGGGAAGGTGAGGGCACGTTTTACGGCGCTTCTCCGGGAAAAAGGATTTTTGTCGCCGCGGCAGGGCCTGCCATGAATTTTCTCTTTGCGATTTTCGCCTTTAGCGCGGTTTGGCTCATAGGCTTTTCGTATTCTACCTTCGACAACAGGATTGTGCTTGCATCGGATTTTTCTTCCCGTTCCGGCGACAGCGTTTCCTATCCGGCAACGCAGGCGGGGCTTAAAACAGGCGACTACATTACGGCCGTAGATTCACAACCCATAGCGACCTTCCGCGACCTGCAGGACGCTATTGCCCTCCAGCCGGAAAAAAACCTTACCGTGGAATACACTCGTAACGGAGTGCCCGGCAGCCTCCGCGTAACGCCCTTCCTCAACAAATCAACAGGCGCGGGGGGAATAGGCGTTTACCCCTGGGTAGAACCGGTTATAGCGGCAGTCCGTAAAGAATCCGCCGCACAGATAGCCGGCCTCAAGGCAGGCGACCGTATTCTTGCGGTAAACGGCACAGACGTTCCCCATACGCGATTTCTTGACATGGTTATAGAGGAATCTCCTTTTCACAATCTCAACCTCCTCTGCGAGCGGGACGGCAAAACTTTTGAAACAAAAATTATTCTGTATGCAGACGAGGAAGGCCGCCTCAATACAGGCATATCCTTTCGCGCTTCGCAGGTATCGTCACCCCGCGTAGGCATTGCCGCCGCTCTGGGCAAAGGCTTTAACGAAACCTTTGACACCCTGTTTATTACGGTCAAAAGCCTCGGCCTTCTTTTTCGCGGCATTGATTTGTCTCAGGCCGTGTCGGGCCCCCTGCGCATAACCTACTTTGTCGGCGAAGTTGCCACAACGGGTTTCAGCAAGAATTTTGCAACAGGCGTTACCTCAATCCTCAACTTTTTGGGCCTCCTCAGCGTAGCGCTCTTTTTTATGAATCTTCTTCCCATTCCCGTGCTGGACGGCGGGCAAATCGTTCTTTTTCTTTTTGAAGTAATTTTGAGAAAACCTCTTTCCCTGCGCTTCGTGTACCGCTATCAGTTTGTCGGCTGGTTTTTCGTTCTTCTTCTTGTAATACTTTCCACGATGAGCGATGTTCTGTATTTCTTCCGGAGTTAAAGAGGCTGCCCCTAAAGTTATGATGCCGGCAAAGAAAATCCCGCTTTATCTGCTTTTTTTTGCGGCCGCCGCGCTTTCCGCTCTTGAAAGCGCGGAGCCTCCTCCCGGCGGCGGACACTTTGGCCCTGTTCTTTGCCTCGCGCTGGACAGCGCGGGCGGCCAGCTCCTTTCGGGAGGCAGAGACGGAACGCTCAGAGTATGGGCTATATCCCCCCTGGAGCATATACGGCAGTTTCAGGTTTCGCATCTTCCCATACTCCGAATTGAAATAAACCCCGCATCCGCCGACATTGCCCTCCTCCTCTCCGACAGCGCATCCGTTCATATTTTAAAAGTGATTAACCGCGAAACAGGACAGGAAAAATTTTCCGTATCCCTTCCCGAATTCCCTCAGGCCTTCAAATTTTCGCCGAAAGGAAACTATATTATTGTCAGCAAAACAGACTGGAAGAGCCTCACCTTTTACAACGCCGCAACAGGACGGCCTCTTTCGTATTTCTCGCAGGGGTTTGGAATAGTCTCTTTTTTGTTTCTTTCGGAAAGCGAAAACACCCTGCTCACCTACCTGCCCTCATCGGGAAATTTCACTTACCACGATGTTAAAACAGGCGCGTACAAAGAAGCAGTCCGCAGTACGCCTGAATTAAAAAATCTCGCGCTGTACAATCCGCGCTATGTCATGGCAAGTCAGGGACAGGAACTCATGGCCGTTGATATTGTAAATGGAAGCATCGCGGCCAGGACTCGTGAGCCGGGCATCTATAAAATCGCAGCCGGAAACAAAGAGGAAGTGCTTACCCTGTCGCGGCAGGGCGGAAGACCCGTACTCAGCGCATGGACTTTTACCCCTCCCCGGCAAGCGGAACAGGGCCGCCTCGTGAAAAGCCAAACCGTTTCTCTGCCGCAGGAAGCCTCAGACGCTCTATGCGGCGCGGACGGACGCTACCTCGCCCTCTCTGACGGCAGTATAGGCTTTCTCGCGGCAGGCTCCTCCTCTTTAGAAAGACAGGGTCAGAGGAAAACTACCCCCGTAACGGCAATTTTTCCCGAAGAAGGCGTCCTCTATGCCGTAACCGCGAATAAAATCTACACTTTTACGTCAAGCCTTTTTATGAAAAGCCCCCCGCCCGAAACGAATTTCTTTTTCAGGGCGGAAGCAAAACCCAACCGCCTCTCATCTCCCGCGGGTTTTGTCCTCTCCGGCGGCAGAAAATTTCTCTGGACACTGGACGGGGAAGCGCGCGGACGCATCACAGAAGCCGAAGCTGGCCGCACGGCCCCGGTGTACGAGTCCGTCCAGCCCATTGTTTCGGTCAAGGAAGCGGAGGGATTTCTCTTTGTTCTGGAAAAAAACGGAAGCGTAAAAAAAATAGATACAGCTTCCATGAAAGCTGTGTACGAATATCCCGCCTGGAACATTCAGAGCATAGCTCCCCTTGACGGAAAAATCCTTTGGGCGGGAAAATCTAAAGGTGGAGAACTTGACTCCCCTCTTTTGACCATTAACACCGAAACAGGAGAAACCGTTCCCCTCAAAACGCCCCGGCAGCTTCTTCTCGCGGAAAATCTCATCTACGACGCGCTCAGGGGGCGCATGTACTACATCGGCCTTGTGGAAAGCTCACCGGAAAAAACCGGAAAGAGGATTTTTTCTACGGACATACGGCGGCCCGAAACCCCCGTCTCTCTTGCGGCAGACCCTATAGCAGCCATAGCCGGCCTGTATTGTGACGCGGACGAGGGCGCGGTATACGCAAATTTAGACTTGCGGAAGATTCACAAGCTCTCAGGCTCGCGCCGCCTGAATATTGAAACGAATAACGAACTCCCCCTGTCGCTTGACGGCTATGGAAACCTTCTTTTTGCCCTAAACTCAAACGGCTCGGTTTCCGCGTGGGAAAAGAAAACGGGAAAACTCGCAGGAACGCTTTACATCCTTGAAGACGGAAGCTGGGCCGCTGTTGCCGCCTCAGGCGAAGTTATCCGCCCGGATGATGGGAAGGGTTTGTAATAACCTTCTGAATCGCGGCTTCCACAGCACGGCTCACGTCCTGCACAAAAGGCGTTCTCTTCGCGCCTTCCGCATAGAGACGGCCCATAAGCGACACCCTGTAAAGAGGCGACAGCGAATTGAGGGCAAAGGCCGCCATATCCAGAATGCAGTCCTGGCAGCGGCAGACACCCGCGTTCTTCGCCAGAGCAAGCTGAACGTCCATCTCCTCAATTACAAGATTTTCGGCCTCGTTTACAAGATTCTCAAAATTGTACTCATCTTTTAACGCCATGTAAATTCTCCCTTTAGTTTTTTATACGGCTAATGCTGCGGTTTTGTATAGGCCTGAAACCGCGTAAAGTTTCGCAGGAAGGTGAGCCTCACCTTGTCAACAGGGCCGTTACGCTGTTTTGCCACCTCAAGAGTAAGCTCCTCAATATCGCGCGGCCCCTCTTTCTCTTCCTTGCCCGCGGCGTCCTTCTCCCCCTCTTTCTTTTTCCGTGACCTGTAGAGAAGAAGAACAACGTCCGCATCCTGCTCAATAGCGCTCGACTCCCGTATATCCGACAGACCAGGAGTAGGCTTGTCCTCCGATTCCCGCTTTATCTGCGACAAAACAACAAGAGGAATCTCAAGCTCCCGCGCAAGAGCTTTCAGGGAACGGCTTATTTCCGCAATCTGTTCGTGCCGGGGTATGTTATACTGCCTGTCCGCCTGTATAAGAGAAATATAATCAATAAAAATAATTTGAACGCCGTGTTTACTCTTCATGCGGCGCGCCTGGCTGCGTAAATCCAAAAGCCTCATGCCCGGCGTATCGCTTATGTACAAGGGCGCATCGTAGATACGGCTCCCCGCGTCCGAAAGGTTTCCCAAATCGCTGTCTTTGAGTTTTGTAAAACGGATTTTTCTCAGATTAAGGCGCGCCTCGCTCGCCACGAGCCTCTGCATGATAGCCTGATTTGACATTTCAAGGCTGAAGAAACCCACAGCCTTTTTCTGGCGTATTGATATATTTGCCGCCATGGAAAGGGCCAAAGCCGTCTTGCCCGTTCCGGGCCGAGCCCCTATAACAATAAACTCAGAGTTCTGAAAACCATCCAGTAAATCGTCAAGGTCGCTGAAACCGCTGGGAATCCCCGAATACGTCCCCTGCGTGTTGTTGATTTTCTCTATAGTGTCAACAGTCTTAAAAATAAGGTCGTGAACCGAAGAATACTCCCCCGTCTGCCGCGTATCCGCAATTTCAAGAACCTTCCGCTCCGCCTCCTCGATAACCGAAAGAGCTTCCTTTGTCTCATCGTACGCATCGGCGGTTATTTCCGAAGAAACCTTGATAAGCCGGCGGCGGAGCGCAAGCTCCTGAACAATACCCCTGTAGTAGCCAATGTTGGCAGAAGTCGGAACCGCGCTCGTGAGGGACGCAATGTACGACGCCCCGCCTGAACGCTCAAGAGAACCCGTCTTTTCAAGCTCAATAGCAACAGTGCGTATATCAACAGGTTCCTTTTTGTCGTGCAGAGCGTAAATAACGCGAAAAATCTCCCTGTGGGCGCCCTTGTAGAAATCCTCCGGCCTGAGTGAAGTTACAGTATCATCAACAGCATCCTCATCGGTGTACTGCAGAATCGCGCCCAGAACGAATTTCTCAGCCTCTTCATGGTGGGGCGGGGAGCTGTCTTTCAGTTCCGCAAAGGGCACAGCTTTATTACCGGGTGATTACTCCGCAGCCGGAGCCGCCGGAGAAGCGTTTTCGGAAAAAGACGCCTGTGCCTCCGCTGCGGGAGCTTCCGCCTGAAACTGTTCTCCCTGAACCGCAGCCGAAGCTCCCGCAGAAACCGTGGCGGCAGCCGAAACAGCAGCGGATTTCTCCTCCTCTTTCGGATTGATTGCCACGGAAAGAGAGGCCTCCTCGTTTTCGTAGAGCCGCACCTTGATTTTGTAGTTTCCCTGACTCTTCAGAGTATGACCCGGAACCTCAATCCTCTTGCGCTCAACGATGATTCCCGCCTTCTGCAGTTCATCGGCCAGGG
>JAITGB010000084.1 GCA_031280945.1 Spirochaetales bacterium | reverse complement strand
GGCAGGCTTTAAGAGCGTTATGGTAAACTCCAACCCCGAAACAGTCTCCACGGACTACAACATATCAGACCGCCTCTACATTGAACCCCTCTCCACCGAAGACGTAAAAAGCATACTCCGTAAAGAAAAGGCGAAAAAAATTGTCGTGCAGCTCGGCGGGCAAACTCCCTTGAACATGGCGGAAGAACTTGAAAAATGCGGCGCCCAGGTCATAGGCACACCCGTACAGGCAATCAACGCAACAGAGGACAGGGGGCTTTTCTCCGCCCTTATGAAGAAACTTGGCCTCCGCCAGCCCCGGAACCTCATGGCAGGCTCCCGCGAAGAAATCCTCTCCGCCGTGCGGGAAATCGGCTACCCCATACTGCTGCGGCCCTCCTTTGTTTTGGGCGGGCGCAATATGTTTATAGCCTATTCTGACGAAGAGCTTACCCGCCTTATGGGAAAAGACTTTTCCGTCTCGCAGGAGAAGCCCGTCCTCGTTGACCAGTTTCTCGAAGACGCGTTTGAATACGATGTGGACGCGCTCGCGGACGGGGAGGCCGTCTATATAGGCGGGGTTATGGAACACATAGAAGCAGCAGGCATACACTCAGGAGACTCAGCCTGCGTGTTTCCCGCCTACAAAACGCCCCCCGGAATCCAACAAGAAATGATTGAGGCGACAGCGAAAATCGCCCTCGACATAGGAGTACAGGGCTTTATCAACATACAGTACGCCGCGAAGGACGGCGTACTCTACATTATCGAAGTAAACCCCCGCGCCTCGCGCACAGTCCCCTTCCTCTCAAAAGCCTCCGGCGTCAACCTCATCTCCGCCGCTGTGGGCATCTGGACAGGCCGCAGCCTCAAAGAACAGGGCCTCGTCCCCGCAGGAGAAAACATAGCCGCGGGAGCCTGCGTAACAGGCTGGGCCGTCAAGGAAGCCATGTTCTCCTTTGACCGCTTCCGGGGCCTTGACCCCATCCTCGGCCCGGAAATGAAGTCCACAGGCGAATCCATAGGCACAGGCAAAAGTTTCGGCGAAGCCTACGCAAAAGCCCAGAGCGCAGCCGGAACCCTCCTCCCCGTAAAAGGCCGCGTCTTCGTCTCCGTCCATGAAGACGACAGGGCCACAATCCTCCCCGTCGTGCGCGGCCTCGAAGAGCTCGGCTTTCACATCGCCGCAACACGCGGCACCTCAGACTACCTCCACGAAAACGGCATCTTCTGCGAAGTCATCCTCAAAATCCACGAAGGCCGCCCCAACATTCTCGACCACATGCGAAGCGGCCGCATTAGCCTCCTCATCAACACACCCCTGGGCAAATACTCACAAAAAGAAGACGACTACATACGCATCGAAGCGGTCAAACGCAAAATCCCCTACACCACCACAACCTCCGCCGCCGAAGCCGCCCTCGAAGGCATACGTTATATGCTGCGCGGAGAACTCTCCGTCTCGCCCATGAAAAATTTACGCTGAAGTATTGGGGGAAAGAGGTGGGCGCATCCCGAACGCAATTTTCCGCAGGAAAATTCGGGAGTCCGATAAAACGCGGATTTTAACTATACGCAAAATCAGGCTAAGCGCGTCATACCAGCGCTACGTGGCTACAGCCCTAATCGCGTTTTTGAGGAGGGCTTTGCGGGGCTGCGCTTCGCTCCGGTATTGGCCTGCGGCCAATACTAAACCCCTCCAATCCAGGCTGCATGGGCGAGCAGCAATCCCGCAGGGATTGCGACCAGCCCCTTGCGCAGCCCACGGCCCGCAAGGGCGTTTACAAAAAGAGCAGCGCAGTGTACTGTATTTCTGGAAAATCGTATGGCAAAACTATGGGAAAAAAATTACAGCGTTGACGCTCTTCTTGAAGAATTTACCGTAGGGCAGGATTATTCTCTTGACAGGGAACTTGTTCCCGCGGACTGCGTGGGAAGCATGGCGCACGGCAGAATGTTGTGTTCCGTGGGAATTTTAACCGAGAATGAGGAAGCATCTCTCCACGCGGGTCTTGCGGCGATTCTGCGTGAGCATACCGAAGGAAAGTTTTCTGTTCTGCCGGAGGACGAGGACTGCCACACAGCCATAGAAAACCGGCTTGTGCGCGAGCTGGGGGACACGGGCAAAAAGATTCACACGGGAAGGTCCCGCAACGACCAGATTCTCACAGCCCTGCGCCTGTACGCGAGGAGCAGGCTCCTTGAGATTGCGGGGGCAATATGCGTTCTTGCCGAAGGGCTTCTTGACGCGGCGCAAAAATACAAAGGCGTCCCCATGCCGGGCCGTACGCATACGCAGGTGGCGATGCCGTCTTCCGTGGGCCTGTGGTTCGCGGCCTGGGCTGAGGAAATCCTCGATGACGCGGAATTCCTCCGCGCGGCCTTTGTTCTTTTGAACCGTTCGCCCCTGGGTTCCGCGGCGAGCTACGGTACTCCCCTGCCCCTTGACCGCGAACTGTGCGCGCGGCTTTTGGGTTTTCCTTCTGTGCATAACAATGTGCTTGCGGCGAATAATTCACGGGGCAAGGTTGAGTCCCGCGTTCTTGACGCCCTTGACGGCATGGGAATTACTCTGTCAAAAATGGCTTCCGACCTTATTCTCTTTTCGCTGCCAGAGTTCGGGTATTTTTCCCTGCCCGCCGAGCTGTGTACGGGTTCAAGCATTATGCCCCAGAAGAAGAACCCTGACGGCCTTGAACTCACGCGGGCGCGGGCCTCTGTTCTGGGGGGGTGCGCTCATGAGATAAAGGCTGTTATCCGCTCCCTTCCTTCGGGCTACAACAGGGATTTTCAGGAGACAAAAGAACCTTTTTTGCGGGGCCTCAAAATTGCTCTATCCCTTCCGCGTATTATGGATTTAACTGTGCGAAAACTTTCCGTCAACGCCGATGCTTTGAGGGCGGCTTTTACTCCTGAGATTTTCGCTACCGATGCGGCCTACGCTCTTACCGGACAGGGAATGAGTTTCCGCGATGCCTACAGGGAGGTTGGGCTTCACCTCGACAGGCTCGGCTCCAGAGACCCCCAGGCTGCGATAACAAACAGAACCAGTACAGGAACCGCCGGAAATCTGCGGCTGGAAGCGGCCCGCGAAAAGAGCGCGGCTTTGGGGGATTTTTTTGCGGAACAGAGGGATGCATCTTCCGGCGCCGTGCGGGAGCTTGCGGGTTTTGAGGTAAACCTTAGCCCAAACCCTGCGCGAGCATAAGGGAATACGGGCGGCTTTCTATGTCTTCGGGCCGCACGCCTATTCTCGCGAGAAAATCGCGCAGGGTTTTTTCCCATGCGCGTATTTCGCTATCGTCAGCGGCGGGGAGAACTTTTTCCGCTTCCACAAAGAGGCCCAGGCCCTCAACCTCTCCGGCTTCCACGTTAAGGCCGCTGTAGGAATAGCGTTTTCCGCGTTTTACTTTGCGGAGGCT
>JAITGB010000069.1 GCA_031280945.1 Spirochaetales bacterium | reverse complement strand
GTGTGTGTTTCGCTGCCATGAAGGCAGCGGGCGTGTTGTCTTATCTGTATGCGCGAAAGATGAACTTTCGTTAATTTACAATTTACACAATGAATACAATTTTTGACGGCGGGGCTTTCTGCGGCCTTGATGAGAAGCGCCGGAAGCTGCGGGAGTTTCTCGCTTCGCGGGGGGCGGCCGCGGTTGCTTTTTCCGGGGGCGTTGATAGTTCTTTTTTGTGTGCGGCGGCTTTTGATGTTTTGGGCGATAGGGCTGTGGCGATTACTGTTGTTTCGCCTATGCTGCCTGCGCGTGAGATTGCCTGCGCGCGGGATGTTGCATCTCGCATCGGGATTGAGCATATTCTTCTTCCTTCGCCTGATATTGAGGCTGATGTTGCGCCCAATCCCGCGAACAGGTGCTACCTCTGCAAGAAGCATGAGTTTGGCGCGATTCTTGCGCGCGCGAAAATGCGGAACATTGATTGTGTTCTTGATGGTACCAACGCGGACGATGAGGGGGACTACAGGCCGGGCCTCAAGGCTATTGCCGAATTGGGAGTTTTTAGTCCCTTGCGGGAGGCGGGGCTTACCAAGTCGGAAATCCGTTTTCTTTCCCAAGAGCGTGGTCTTCCGACCTGGGACAAGCCGGCTTTTGCGTGTCTTGCTTCCCGTATTCCCTATGGGTCTTCTATTGACGCGGCGAAACTTCAGGCTGTGGAGCGGGCGGAGAATACTCTTATGGACGCGGGGTTCCGTCAGGTGCGCGTGCGCTGGCACGGTATTGCGGGCGGGGCTCTTGCCCGCATTGAGGTTGCCCCTGATGAGAGAGAGAAATTTTTTGATACTGACCTTCTTGATAGTCTTTCGGAAAAAATCAAGGAGGCGGGTTTTGTCTATGTCTCTTTTGAGCTTGCGGGTTACAGGATGGGCAGCATGAACTCTGTATTAAAGGAAGCGTAAATGAAAACTTTGCATTTTGATTGTTCTGCGGGAATTTCCGGCGATATGACTTTGGGCGCTCTTGTTGAGCTGGGCGTTGACCCTCATTACCTTGAGGCGGAACTGCGAAAACTTTCCGTGGAAGGCTGGTCTCTTGATTTTTGCCGGGACGAGCGGTGCGGCATTACAGGAACTCGGGCTGTTGTTACGCTCCACTCAGACCAGGGTGGGAGCCATGCGCACGGCCACGGCGGGCAGGGTGAACACCACCACGAACATGAGCATCACGGCCATGAACATGAGGGCGGGCATACGCACGAACACGGCAGCAGCCACGAGCATAAACATGACCACGAGCATGAACACGGCGGGCAGGCTGAACACCACCACCACGAGCATGAACATGAACATCACGGCCACGGTACTCACGAACACCGCCGCTGGAAGGATATTCGCGCCATGATTGAGGGTTCGTCCCTCAAAAAAAGCGTTATTACGCGGGCTGTGGATATTTTTACGCGCATCGCCGAAGCGGAGGCGGGCGTTCACGGCATGGAGCCTAGTGAAGTGGCTTTCCACGAGGTAGGCGCGCTTGATTCCATTATTGATATTGTGGGCGCGGCAATTTGCCTTGATGTTTTGGGGCCGGAGGGGATTACCGCGTCTCCTGTTGAGCTTGGCGGCGGAAGCGTTGCCTGCGCCCACGGGATTCTGCCTGTGCCTGCTCCGGCGACTCTTGCCCTGTGCAGGGGGTTTCCTGTTACCACGGGCAATTTTGACAAAGAAATGACTACGCCCACAGGGGCCGCGATTCTCGCTTCCTGCGTTGATGAGTTTGTAACGCGGGGAAGTTTCGTTGAACTACAAACCGCCTACGGCATAGGAACGCGGAAACTCGCGCGGCCCAATGTGCTCCGGGTTTCGTGGCGGGAAGAAGGAGCTTTTTCTCTTAGTGGTGAGGCATGGAATAGGGAAACGCTTTTCCAGCTTGAATCTTCCTTGGACGACATGACAGGCGAAGCTCTCGCGTTTCTTATGGAAAGGCTCTTTGAAGCGGGGGCCCTTGATGTAAACTTTATTCCCTGCACCATGAAGAAATCCCGCCCCGCAGTTATTGTAACGGCTTTATGCCGGCCCGATGTTCTTGGGCGTATGCGGGAAACCCTTGTCAGACACTCAACCGCCATAGGCTTCCGCGAAAAAGAAGTCCTGCGGCTTTCACTGCCGCGAAAAGAAGAAGCCGCGCAAACTTCTTTAGGGACTGTGCGCGAAAAAACGGTTTTCTTTGAGGGAAAGGCTGTGCGGTCAAAAATAGAGTTTGAGGACAGGGCAAGAATAGCCGGAGAAACCGGGCTTTCTCTGGAGCAGGCGGAAAAAAGAATCACAGGGGAGATGCGCAATGCCAGCGGAAACTGATGCCCGTATCAGCGATTTCGCCTGTCTTGATATAGAACGCCAAAAGAGAACGGGTTATCCCGAAGTCGTGTACTGCGCGGGGAAAAAAGAGGAAGAAGCCTTTGCGATTATATGCTCCTTGCGGGAACGCGGGATTCCTGTTCTGGCAACGCGGGCGGCTTCCTCCCTTGCGGAAAAGGTCAAAACCGCTTTTCCCGGCGCGGTTTTTGACGAGACGGCCCGCACCCTCACGGCGGGGGTTTTTTGCGAGGAAAAAGACAGGGCCGGCCTTGTCGCTGTTGTGTGCGCGGGAACCTCAGACCTGCCCGCGGCCCGTGAAGCGGCCCGCACAGCGGAGTTTTTCGGCAGTAACGTGGAAGTAACGAGCGATGTAGGAGTGGCGGGCATACACCGCCTTTTTTCGAGGCTTCCCGCTCTCCGCAGGGCCCGCGTTATAGTCGTTGCCGCGGGAATGGAGGGGGCTCTGCCCAGTGTGCTTGCGGGGCTTGTGTCCGTTCCCCTTATAGCCCTTCCCACGAGCGCGGGCTACGGGGCTTCCTTCGGGGGTCTTGCGGCCCTCCTGGGAATGCTCAACGCCTGCGCCCCCGGGGTTTCCGTAGTGAATATTGATAACGGCTTTGGGGCCGGTTATCAGGCAAATCTTATCAATAAATTACAGGAGGTGCGGTATGCACATGGCTGACACGTTGATTTCTCCGGCGGTTGGGGGCGCGTTTTGGGCGCTTTCCGCCGGAGCCATTGGGTACTCGGCGGCGAAAATCAAAAAACTCATAGCAGCAGGTGAAAACGAAGGCTTGGATGCCGAGGACGGCGGCGGCTTGGGAAAAAAGGTGAGCCTCATGGCAATGAGCGGAGCCTTTGTTTTCGCGGCCCAGATGATTAACTTTACGATTCCGGCAACAGGCTCAAGCGGGCATATAGGCGGGGGCATACTTCTCGCCTGTCTTTTGGGGGCCGAGCCCGCGCTCCTCACCCTCTCAAGCGTCCTCGTGGTGCAGGCCCTGTTCTTTGCGGACGGCGG
>JAITGB010000060.1 GCA_031280945.1 Spirochaetales bacterium | reverse complement strand
CTGGGCGGCTGCCCCTTCGCGCCGGGGGCAAGCGGCAACACCGCAACCGAAGATTTTGTGTACCTGCTCGAAAAAAGCGGCTGCCCCACAGGAATCAACTTCGAAAAACTGCTGGGTACCGCAAAAAAACTCTATAAAAACGTTGAAGGCAATTACAGCGGGCACCACATCAATATCACGGTAAAAGAGCCGGACTAATCAGGGCGCATTTTTTACGGCCTGTGGCCGTAAAAAACCGGGCTATCCGCTCCCGCTGTCCGCTTCTATCCAGGCTGCATGGGCGAGCAGCAATCCCGAAGGGATTGCGACCAGCCCCTTGCGCGCCCACGGGCTTACGCTTACAGCCTCCCTAATTTTTTACGCAGCCTTTCAATCCTTTTGGGAAGAGTCTCGCTCAGGGCGGAGGCAAGCCTTGCCTTCCGCGCATAAAGTTTTTCCGCAAGAGCCAAAGCTCCCGCGTAATCATGGATGCGGTGTTCCAGATGTTTTGCAAGCTCAAGCGCGGCAAAATAACTTTTTTCCGCAAGAGCCTTCCAGAGTTTTTCCGCCTCATCAAAATCACCGCGCCTCTTGTAATGCCGCGAAAGCCAAACAAGAGCAGCCTCATCTCCGTTTGAAGCCGCATCGCGGATAAAGGCAAGCCCCCCGCCCGGAAAACGCGCCTCAATCATTGCGCCCAGAGCCGCCTTGTGAACCTCCCCCGCTAAAGACGGGTTTTCCGTAATTTTCCCGTAGCGGGCAAAAAGCTCCACGAGCGAAAGAATATCCTCCCTGTGGTGGGAAGTAACCCGCGGCAAAACATGAGGCTTTCCCGCAAGGTAATCAAAATACACATCGGGAATCATCCTGCCCGGAATATCAAGGCTCCGCGTTTTACCCAAAATATGCTTTTCGATTACACCCAGAGAACAGCCCGGCAGAATGTCTTTCCACAAACGGCGCGCCGTAAAAAGAAGGTCAAACTGCGGCGGAAGTTCCCGCGCCATGCGGTTCATAATAAAACGGCCGCGAAGGAGCGGCGCGTCAAAAGCCTTGCCGTTATAGGAGAGCATGACAGTGCCCCCGCGCTCAAAATCTTCGGCGGCAGCCGCAAGAAAATCCCTCTCCCCGGGAAAATCCGCAAGAAAAAGCTGGCGGAGCTTAATCTTCCCGCCGCACAGCCTGCCGCTTCCGTAGAGGAAAATACTCGTACCCGCGCCGCCGGACAGTCCTGTTGTTTCCGTATCGTACCACAGAAGAGCCTCAGGCGGAGTCCCCTCAAGAAAAAACCGGACAGCCGCCTCAATACTGTGAAGCGTTTGCGGCTGTACGCCAAAAGTCTCTTCCCGCACAAAAACGTACTCCGCGAGCTTCTGCCAGCCGCGAGCCTCCGGCGGGAGAGGCGCCCTGCCCCCTCGCGCGGGCCGGGGAAGCGAAGCCGCCGGAGTGAGGTTGTTTTTTGCGGCCTCACGGCGCAGCGCCGCGAGCCTTTCTTTGAGGGAAGCCACACGTAAATTTTAGCAGGAAAGAAAGGACACGGCAACAGCTTAAAAAGAAAAGAATCCCCACAAAAAACACGAAATCATACGAAAGGGAAACCCGCGGGGAAAATAGAGCTTTTCGTGCCTTTCGCAGGAAATTCCGGGGAGTTTGCGGCCTGAAAGGCGGCTGTTATTTAGTGGAGCGTATCTCCAAATTCTTCCAGAAATTCCGTGGGACTGAGCGCCGGAACAAGAGATTCCAAAAAGTCTTTGCCGTTTCGCGTAATGATATAATCCGCGTCTTCCCTGTCCGCGATTGCGGCGATAACGGCGTCTTCAAAATCGGCAAAACCCATTTTCGCCGCAGTATGTATGTTGTCGGCTGTTGTGTCGACAGGCGTCAACACGTCAAGAGTAGATAAAATGGACGTGAGAGCCTTGCCGGAATCCTGATAGTTTTTTCTGACAAGATAGTAAATGTCGGTTATCGAACTCGCGGCAATGATTCCTTCAATTTTGTGCGCCGCCGCCATAAGAAAAACAGCGTTTGAATTATGAAAGAAAGGGGCGCGGCAGCCAAGAATGTCTACAATAACATTTGTATCAAACAGGGCTTTCATTGCCGCGAAAGCCTTTCCATCCTCGCCTTATCAAGGTCCAAGTCGCGGCCTTTGAGAACGCCGACAAGACTTTTCGCGGCTTCAAGCCTTCTTTGCACATCCGCATCCCCGGCCCTATCGTTATAGCGAGGGGTCTCTTCTTTGAGAAGAATCACGGTGAGGGGTGAAGAAAAACTTTTTTGGTACTTCGCGGGAATTTTTATCCTTCCGTCGTGTACATGGGTTTTGAATTGCACTGCCTGCATTGCGGTATCTCCTTTTCATGGATAAGTATACATAGAAATTGAGGGAAACGCTACTGTTTCGGGAGTGGTTTACGGAGTTCCGCCGCGCGGAGCGCGGCGGGGGCGGTAAAGGCCGCGCCGCGAAGCGGCGCGGGCCGCCCGAAGGGCGGCGGCCCTGGGGCGCAAGGGATTGGAGGGGACGCGCAGCGTGTCCAACGGACCGAAGCCCCGCAAAGCCCGGTCTGGAATTTTTTGCCCAGGGGCAAAAAATTTCGGAATGCGCCCAATCTGTTCATCATGAGAGTCCTTCCAGTTCTTTGATAAAGCCGGCGATGGCTTTTTTGGGGTTGGCTGTGATTTCGAGGGTTTTGTCGCGGGGGCCGATGCAGGAGGGGCAGCCTTCTTCGCAGGGGCAGCCCAGGAGGTGTTCGGCGGCGGCGGCGCGGACAAGACTGATTTTTTCGAGGAGTTTGTCGGCGAGGCCTGTGCCGCCGGGGTACTGGTCGAAGATGTAGATTGCGGGGGCGTTGTAGTGGGGGTCTTTGAGTTTTTCGCTGACGCCTATGTCGCGGCTGTCGCACAGGAGAAAGAGGGGGGCGATGTGTTTGTAGAGTGAGGCAAGGCCGCTGGTGATTTGGGCTTTTTCTTCGGGGCTGCGGTCCGCGAAGATTTTGCCTGCGCGGGAGCTGGGCGTGAGGAGGAGGGTGAGGGCGCGGGTGTGCATTTCTTCTTCGGGGAGGTTGATGTCGCCGTAGCCTATGTTTTCGTGGCTGTGGTAGCGGATTTTTTTGTACTTTGTGGCCTGGGAGCGCACGAGTATGTCGCCGAGTATGTGTGTGTAATCGGGGCCGTCTTCGCGGGTGTCCTGGGTGAGGACTTTGATGTCGCGTTTTACTATGCCGTCTGTGTAGTAGTTGACTTTGGCTTCCTGTACGGCGGCGCGTTTTTCTTCGAGGTTGAGTTCATGGACTGTGTACTGTACGCCTCTGTGTATGTAGACGGCCTGGGGAAAGAGCATTTCTTTTGCGGAGGGTCTGTCCATTTCTCCTATGACTGTGTTTTTTCCGTGTGTGGTGTCGATGATGACGATGTTTTCGGAGGATGCGCTGCGCAGGGATACGCTTTCGGCGGGGTAGGAGCGGTCGGCCCAGTGCCATGCTTCGTTTGTTCTGCGTACTGTGCCTTCTTCTTCCAATAGGGCGAGGGCCGAGTGGGGGTCTTCGCCGAAGGTTTCGTTTTCCGTAAAGGGCAGTTCAAATACGGCGCAGCGCAGGTGGTCGGTGAGTATGTAGGGGTTTTCGGGGTCGATAAAGCCTGCTTCGGGGGGGCGTCCGAAAAAGTATTCGGGGTGTTTTACCATAAACTGGTCGAGGGGGGCTGCGGAGGCGAGCATTATGGCGAGCGATACGCCTTGCCTGCGTCCGGCTCTGCCGGCCTGCTGCCATGATGAGGAGATTGAGCCGGGAAATCCCGCGAGAATGGCTCCGTCGAGGCCGCCTATGTCTATGCCGAGTTCGAGGGCGTTGGTGGAGACGACTCCGGCTATGCTTCCGTTTCTGAGGCCGGTTTCGATTTCGCGGCGTTCGTTGGGGAGGTAGCCGCCTCTGTAGGATTCTACGCGGAGGCGGGAGTTGTCTGTGTACAGATTTGCGAGTTTTGCGTTGATGTACGCGGCTATGAGTTCGGTGTGTATGCGTGAGCGCGAGAATACTATGGTTTTTACTCCGGCTTTCAGGAGCCGGAGGGCGAGTCTTTGCGATTCGAGGACGACTCCGCGCCGTATTCCTTGTACTCTGTCAACGAGCGGGGGGTTGTAGAGGACTATGTGTTTTTCGCCGGAGGGGGCGCCGTGTTTGTCTATAAGAAGTACGTCTTCTTCGAGTATGCGGCGGGCGAGTTCGCCGGGGTTGGCTATGGTGGCGGAGGAGCATATAAAGACGGGCCGGGAGCCGTAGAAGGAGGCGAGTCTTTTGAGGCGGCGTATGAGGTTGGCGAGGTGGGAGCCGAATACGCCCCGGTAGGTGTGAATTTCGTCAATAACTACGAAGCTGAGGGTTTTGAGGAATTTTATCCATTTGGGGTGGTTGGGGAGGATTCCGGCGTGCAGCATGTCGGGGTTTGAGATGATGATTTGTCCTGTTTCCCGCGCTGAGGCCCGGAGGGAGCTGGGGGT
>JAITGB010000049.1 GCA_031280945.1 Spirochaetales bacterium | reverse complement strand
GCCCCAGGACTGGGACCTTGCCACAAGCGCGCAGCCCCAGGATGTTATGCGCCTTTTCCGCAGGGTGATTCCCACGGGGGTTTCGCACGGGACTGTAACTGTGCTGTACAAGGGGGCGGCCTTTGAGATTACGACTTTCCGCATAGACGGGGCCTATTCGGATTCGCGCAGGCCCGATTCTGTTCAGTATACGTCGTCGCTTATTGAGGATTTACGGCGGCGGGATTTTACCATAAACGCTATGGCTCTGGACCCGTGTACGGGGGAGATTATAGACCCCCACGGCGGGACAGAGGACTGCCGGCTGGGGATTATCCGCGCTATGGGAAACGCGGAGGAGCGTTTTAATGAAGACGGGCTGAGGATTCTCCGCGCTGTACGTTTCGCGGGGCGGCTGGGGTTCCGCATCGAGGAGGCGACTTTTGAAGCTATGCAGAGCCGCGCGGGGAATCTTTTATCCATTTCGGCGGAAAGGGTTCGGGATGAGATTGAGGGGATTCTCGCCTCGCGCAAGCCTTCGGTTTCTTTTGAGATTATGGCCCAGGCGGGCATACTTGGCCTCATACTTCCTGAGCTTGAAGCCTGCCGGGGGGTTCGCCAGAGACAGATGCACAGTTTTGACGTTTTTACCCACAGTATTCTTGCCTGCGATGCGGCTCCTGTAGATGATGAGGGGCTCAGGCTGGCTGCCCTTCTTCACGATATTGGAAAGCCCCCCTGCCGCACTTTCGCGGGGGACGGGGAGCCGCGTTTTTACGGCCACGAGAAGGAGTCGGCGCGCATGACGGAGGTGATTCTTCTCCGGCTGAAATTTCCTTCGGCTGTTATAAAACGGGTAACTCATCTTGTCGGCCTCCACATGTGGAGCTACGATGCTTCCTGGACGGACGCGGCTGTGCGGCGTTTTATCATGAGGGCGGGCCGCGAAAACCTTGAATCGCTTTTTCTCCTGCGTATGGCGGACTCTTTTGCTATGGCTGGGCTTGCGCCGGACCCGCGTCCTCTTGCACAGATGCGCTCGCGCATTGAGGGTATTCTTGCGCGGGAGGAGGCTCTTTCCCTGAAAGACCTCAAAGCCGGAGGCGAGGATATCAAAAAAACCCTCGGCCTTGTCCCCGGGCCGAGGGTCGGGATTATTCTTGATTTTCTCCTCGAAGCTGTTGTGGAAGACCCCAAACTCAACGAGAGGGAAAAGCTCCTTTCCATGGCGAGGAACTTTTACGAAACCCGTCTTGACTTTCCCTCGGGAAGCGGCGCGGAAGGAAAGGTTCCTTACGAACACTCCCCGCCCGTGAGTTCCTGATAGGCTATGCACGCGGCGTTCTGTTCGGCTTCCTTTTTGTTTTTGCCCTCGCCCGGGCCGTAGCTTTTGTCGCGGATTTTTACTTCCATCCAGAAAGTTTTGTCATGGTCGGGCCCTGTTTTTTGTACGAGGCCGTAGCGGGGATAGGTTTTGTATATTTTCTGAACGTGTTCCTGGAGCAGGGTTTTGAAGTCCTTCCTGTGTTTGTTCTCCAGCACCGTGTTGATTTCGGGAATCATAAATTTAAGGACAAATTTCTTGCAGTCCTTGAAGCCTGAATCAAGAAAATAAGCTCCGATGACAGCCTCCAGGCAGTCCGCGAGTATGGCTTTTTTTGAGCGTCCGCCGGAAAACTCTTCGCCCTTGCCTATGAGAACAAAATTATCCAGTTTCAGGGTTCGCGCGACAGAGGCCAGGCTGTCTTCGCTGACGACAAAAGATTTGATTTTGGCCAAATCCCCTTCTGTTCTGTCGGGAAGATTGCTGAAAAGGTATTCGCTGACGATAAGGCCCAAAACGGAATCACCCAGGAATTCGAGGCGCTCGTTGTTTCCAATGTCCTGTGAACTCTCATGCGCAAAGGAACGGTGCGAAAAAGCAAGGTTCAGAAGTTCCAGCCTTCTGAACCTTATTCCTGTACTTTTCTCGAAAAGTAAAAGCTCCCGTTTCCGCTCCGAAGTAACGTCAGGCGCCCGGAAATCCCCGGCATTCTTCAGAAATAACACAGGCCGTTTTAGGATTTCTGACTTTTGATGAATTCCAGTGCGTCTCGGACAGTTACAAATTCAATCGCTTTTTCGTCGGGAACCTTGATGTTCATTTCCTCTTCAATCGCGTACACAATTTCGTAGGTGGTAAGACTGTCCGCGTGGAGGTCGTCCCGAAACTTCGCGTCGAGGGTTATTTTCGCCTCATCCATTTCGAGGTTTTCAGCGAGAATTTTTTTTAGTTTTTCAAAAAGTTCGTCCATCGTTATTACTCCTTGTCCTTTTTATGCCATATCTTCCGGTTCAAAGACCTGTTTGCCACGGTAGAAGCCGCATTTCGGGCACACCCTGTGCGGCAGAACCCGGTTGCCGCAGTTGCTGCAGGTAGCGAGATTCGGCACTTCCAGCCTTCTGTTGATGGAATGCCGCCGCCGCGTCCGGGATTTTGAGGGTTTATACTTTGGTACTGCCATTTACATCCTCACAGTTCAAATTGTGCGGGTACGATACCCCGGC
>JAITGB010000232.1 GCA_031280945.1 Spirochaetales bacterium | reverse complement strand
TTCCAGTTTCGTATGGTGAGGTTCCCGTACCACGGAAGGCCCGCTACTTTGGAGAAATAACTTTTACTGAGTTTTTCGACAAGCCGCGTTGTGTAGCAGGCCCGCTTTCCTGTAAAGAGTCTGTCAACGCCTTCCCGCGTTGTAAGGGACGCGGCAACTTCTTCCGCCGAAAGGGGCGGCAGGAGAAACCACACGTCATACCGGTATTTTTCTTTTTCTTTTCCAAAGAGGGGAGGGGCTTCTTGTACTATTTGCGCGTATTCGTTTACGGTGTATACGAGGGCCGGAATGTCATAACCGAATTCTTCCGCGAGCTTTTTTTCGATTTTCTTCGCAAGTTTCGCGGGAGCGGTTTCGCCGGCCCGAAAGATGATGTTGCCGCTCTGGATATACGTTTTCACGTCTGTAAATTTTAAGGAGCACAAGGCAGCTCTGAGAGCCTCCATTTTTATGACGGCGTTTCCGCCTACGTTGATTCCGCGCAGGAGCGTTACATAGCCTGTTTTTTCCATAAAAAAGCCCCTTAAGCTGTGCAGTAATTCACTAAAACAGATTCTATCGCAGTGTTTCTCTCCTCATCAAGCAGGGGGGGGGGCTCAAGCTGTACGCGCAGTCTTTGCCCGCCGCAGCGGGGCTGCGGCGGCGGGGCCCTGGGGCTTCCGCGCAAGGGATTGGAGGGGTTCGAGTCTTTTTTGGCCGCTCTTTGGGCGGCCAAAAAAGACCGGAGCGAAGCGCAGCCCCGCAAAGCCCGGTTTTTGCGCAGCAAAAATGCGCCCAAATTCTTTTTTAAATTTGGCGGGCCATGATGACGCCGTTTATTTTTTTCAGCTTGCTGGTGAGGCTGGGGGGGAGGCTTCCGTCTACGTCGATGATGTTGTAGGCGAGGCCGTCTTTGTGGCGGTTTAGGAGGTCGGCGATGTTGATTTTTTCCTGCGCGAGGACTGTGGTGATTTGGCCTACCATGTTGGGGATGTTCTGATTGGCGATGATGATGCGGCTTTCGCCTGTGCGCTCCATGACGCAGTCGGGGAAGTTGACGGAGTGGCGTACGTTGCCTGTTTCGAGGTAGGTTTTGATTTGGCCTGCGGCCATGAGCGCGCAGTTCTCTTCGGATTCGGGCGTTGATGCGCCGAGGTGGGGAATGGCGATGATGTTCTCTTCGGCGAGGAGGTTCTCTTCGGGGAAGTCGGTTACGTAGCGGGCGACTGTGCCGGATTTGAGGGCTGTTAAGAGGTCGCTGTTGTTCACGAGGCCGCCCCGCGCGAAGTTCATGATGCGTATGCCTTTTTTCATAAAGCCGAAGCGTTCGGTGTTCAGAAGCCCGCGCGTTGCGCTGGTGAGGGGGGTGTGAATGGAGAGGTAGTCGCACTGCTTGAGGAGGCTTTCAAGACCTTCGGCTCGCTGGACTTCGCGGGAGAGTCTCCAGGCGGATTCTACGGAGATAAAGGGGTCGTAGCCTATGACTTTCATGCCCAGGGAGGAGGCTACGTTTGCCACGAGTACGCCTATGGCTCCGAGGCCGATGATGCCGAGGGTTTTTCCCATGAGTTCGGGGCCTGTGAAGCGGGATTTTTCTTTTTCCACGAGGGGGGGGATTTCTTCGCCTCTACCTGCGAGGGATTTTGCCCAGGTGATGCCTTCGACTATGCGGCGCGATGAGATAAGTAGTCCCGTCAAGACCATTTCCTTGACGCCGTTGGCGTTTGCTCCGGGGGTGTTAAAGACGGGGATTCCTTTTTGTGTGCAGAGGTTTACGGGTATGTTGTTTGTTCCGGCTCCAGCCCGCGCTATGGTTTTGAGGCTTTGGGGAAGTTGGGTTTCGTGGAGGGAGCTACTGCGTACGAGGAGGGCGTCGGGCTGGGAGAATTCGGAGGCGATTTCGTAGTCTTCCCTCGGGAATACGTCAAGTCCTTTGGGGGAGATTTTGTCTTTGGTTTGTATGCGGAACATTTTTTAGTTCTCCTGGGCGGCTTTAGGGGTGTGTTTGATGTTATGAGCTTCAAAGTCTTCCATGAGCGAAACGAGTTTTTGTACTCCTTCAATGGGCATGGCGTTGTAGATGCTGGCCCTGATGCCTCCTACGAGTTTGTGTCCGCCCAGGTTGACGAGGCCCTGGGCTTCTGCCTGGGCGAGAAATGCGCGCGTGAGTTCCTGGGTGGGGAGGGTGTAGGTTACGTTCATCAGGGAGCGGTGGGGTTTTTCGGCTGTTCCTGCGAAAAGCTGTGAGCGGTCAAGAAAATCGTAGAGGAGGGCGGCTTTTTCGGTGTTGCGGCTGTGGGCGGCTTTAACGCCTCCTTTTTGTATGAGGTCTTCGAGAACCTTTTTAATGATGTAGATGCCGTAACAGGGGGGGGTGTTGAAGGTGGATTTGTGCTGGGCGTGGAGGTCGTAGCGCAGAATGAGGGGGGTCTCTGGCCTGTGTTTTCCTATGAGGTCCTCGCGGATAATAACGAGCGTGGTTCCGGCGGGGCCGAGGTTTTTCTGGGCTCCTGCGTAGATGAGGCCGAATTTGTTTACCTCTACGGGTTCGGAGAGGATATTGCTCGACATATCGGCCACGAGGGGGGTGGGGCCTGTGGGGGGAAGCTGGGTATAGCGTGTGCCGCAGATTGTGTTGTTGGTTGTTATGTGGTAGTACGATGCTCCTTTGGAGGGGGGCGGGAGGGGGGGTATGCGCGAGTAGGAACTGTCCCGTGAGGAGGCGGGCCGTGCAACGCAGCCGTACTTTTCGGCTTCGTCCGCGGCTTTTGCGGCCCAGATTCCACTTTCTATGTAATCGCAGACGCCTCCTTCGGGGAGGAGGTTGAGCGGAACCATGGAAAACTGAAGGGAGGCTCCGCCCTGCAAAAAGAGCACTTTGTAGTTTTTGGGTATGTTCATAACTGCAAAGAGGAGTTCTTCTGCTTCGTCCCGGATTTTTTCAAAGACGGCGGAGCGGTGGCTCATTTCCATGACGGATTGTCCGCTTCCTTCATAGTCGAGCATTTCTCCGGCTGCCTGAGAGAGGACTGTTTCGGGCAGCATGGACGGGCCGGAGGAAAAATTAAAGACTTTTCTCATGTACAATAACTCCTTTTATGTGTGCGCGAGATGCGCATTGATATACGCTGATATGATGTCAAGCTCTCCTGTGAGGGAGATGTTTCGTACGGCAATGCCCTGTGTTCGGGGAATGTTCACGGGGGCGAAATTGACTATGCCCTGTACGCCTCCGGCAATGAGCCTTTTTGCGACATCGCTTGCGGCGGCGGCGGGTACTGCGATAATGCCGAGTTTGATATTTTTTTCGCGTACAACGCGGCTTATTTCCGCTGAGTGGAAGAGGGGGATGTCTGTCTGGGTAAGCTCTATGCGGTTGATGCTTGCGTCAAAGGCTGCTGTGAGCCTGTAGCGGCGTTCTTCCGGCAGGGCTCCTCTTCCGAGAATGGCGCTGCCGAGCCTTCCCAGGCCGACCAGACACGCGGTTCGTGTTTCGCCAAGACCGAGCCTTTCGCCTATGAGGTTTTTCAGGGCTGAGGGGTCATAGCCTTTTTCGCGGCTGGCTGCGGCGGCGGCTGTGCGGGGGGAGGTTTTGGGGTGTTCTGTCTGTTCTGGTTGTCCTGTCTGTACGGGCGTCCGTCCGCCGAGAAAGCTGATGTCCTTGCGAATGGTTTCTCCGGGGACAGAGAGGAGTTCTCCGAGCCTGCGGGAGGTAATGCGGGGCGGGTGTGTTTCCGTCTCCAGCCGCGCGAGGAGGCTGTAGAGGTAGGAAAGCCTTTCGAGGGCAGGGGGAGGCAGGGGGGATTTGATTGTGAAATTTTTCACAGATTGGATTATAATAAAATTGGGGGCGGGGTGTCAAGCGGAATCTGCACTGCTTACAGGGCCAGCGCACTATATATGCTAAAGATGGGAACCATGGTGCAAGGGTAGCTACATTTGCTCCACTATAAAAAATCAGATTGCGCGAAGCGCAAAGAGCCCGTGGGCTCTGCGCAAGGGATAGGAGCGGAAATCCCGCAGAAAATTACCTCAAGGTAATTTTTGAGGAATTGGAGCGGATAGCCCGGTTTTTTGCGGGCAAGGCCCGCAAAAAATGCGCCATAAATCTTCAAAAAAATTAAATGCGGAGACTCTGAGGATAGTGCGCTGGCCCTGGTTTTGCTGTTGACAAGGGTACGTAAGAATTTTACTTTATATACAATAAT